>JAPWUY010000051.1 GCA_028275295.1 Thermodesulfobacteriota bacterium
GAGTAATCTTTCCAAGCCGAACCCGAAAGGTAGCCCCTCACTATGCACTCCACGGGAAGAGGCTTCGCCTTCCTGACCCACATGGCCCTGCCTTGGAGCTGTTCCCTATATGGGTGACATTCCGGGGGAAATTCTTCCACATCAGTGGATATCAGATGATTGGGCACTATGGAGCTCGTCTCCTTGAACCAGAAGGCCGAAATCTGTGTGAGAATCTTTCCCTTGTCGGGGATGGGCTCCTTCATCACCACATCGAAGGCCGATACCCTGTCTGTGGCGACAATGAGAAGAGTATCGCCCATTTCGTATATGTCCCTGACCTTTCCTCTCCCCAGGAGTTTGAGCCCGGGAAAATGAGTCTCTCTCAGGCCTTCCATGGTCTTCGCTGTCTCCTCCTCTTCGATTTGTCTTGGCCCGTGCGAAAGATGAGCCGTCTGTGCAGGTGGGTCTGCTCAGATCCACGATCTAGTGTCTCTCTGGCTCGCGGAAGCTAAGTGTACCAGTCGATCCGTCTTCTGTAAAGCGCTGATCCAAAGGAAGGGTCTCCGGCGCATGGGTGAGAACGGATACCCTGGCTTCCTTTCCCTGGGATTTGAAAGCCATCCTAAGTGCCTCGTTCACATCCCGAGCGTGAAGGAAGCCCAAGAGCTCCTTCTCCTTCCTCCCTATACCCTCGGAGACCATTATCACCGTGGCCTTTTGCCTGACCTTGGCCCAGGCTATGGCCAGGGCCGCTGCCACACCGCTTCTTATCTTCCCCTCCCTGTAAGCCTCCTCTATCTTCTCGGCTGGCAAGCCCGCAAAGCCCAGTATGCTCCCGTGGACTGGCGATACCCCTTCAGGAGCTGGAGTGAGTATGACGATGGCTCCTCCTCGTCTCACCATCTTTGCTGCGGGATAGAGGGACTTGTGTGATTGCCAGAAGTCTATTTCGCAGGGAAATGAATTGGCAATGACTATATCTGGGGTCTCGTTGAGCGGGATCCCGTAGATCTCCTTGGCCAACTTGACCCCTTCGCGGAATGCCGCCTTCGTTTCCCCGAAAAATACACCGGCAATCTCTCCACCACTTGTCATCACAACATTCAGTATGGTGCGCATCCCAACCCTTCTCGCTATCTCGTCCATCTCCCTCCGGACTGGATTGTCCTCGGATCCCAGAAGGGTGTCTTCCCCTCTTGTGGAAAGGAGGTGAGTCTCCGCTGTCGTCACTTCCCCGCAAATCCCTGGCTGAACTATCTTGGATGATCCAGAGAATCCCGATATATGATGGGGCACGATGGCTCCAATGCCTATGATCACATCCGCCTCGAGTGCAACTTTGTTCACCATTATGGGGGTCCCTTGCTCCGAAAGCCCCATGTCCACCAGTTGCTTTGGGTCCCTCCACTCATGGTTGAAGACCTTGTGAGCTTTGAAGACCTCCTCTCCAACCTTGGCCTCCATCTCCTTCCTGGTCATGGGCCTATGTGTTCCAAGGGCCATGAGGATGGAGATCCCCTCTCTTGGGACCCCGCAATCCCTCAAGACATCCAGAAGGGGTGGAAGGAGCCTTCTCGTTGGGGTGAGCCTCGTGTTGTCATCGGTCAAAATCAGGACCCTATCCGATGGCCGAATCCATTCCCAGGGGGGAGGTTGTCCCCAAGGGTTGGAGATAGAGCGTCTCAGTGCCTCATCCAGGTTGGCCAGGGGCTCATGGGCCTTTGGACTCATTACCTGGCAAAGATTATCGTCCGGGATGTCCACAATAATTTCCTTCCCACCGTAAGGAAGTTTCAATCTCATTCCTCGTTCTTTCCGTTTATTGGCTTCCCATGAAGAGCTTGGGGAGAAAGGTGCTCAACCACGGGATATAAGTGACTAACCCCAGAACCGCCAAAGCGACCAGGAAAGGCGGCCAAATAGCCCTGGCCAGGGAGTCCATGGATATCTTGGCTATGCCGCATACCGCGAAGAGAACCGCTCCCACAGGAGGTGTGATCAGCCCCAGGACCAGGTTGAGACATATTATTATTCCCAAGTGCACAGGGTCTATTCCGAAAGCCGTTGCCAGGGGAGCCAGGATGGGTGTCACTATAACGAGGGCAGGTGCTGTCTCGATGGGTATCCCCAAAATGAGCAGGAAGATGTTCACCAGGAGCAGGATGAGATAGGGTGAAGTGGTTATCCCCGACATCCACTCCAGGAGAAGCTGGGGGATCTGGTCCGCTGCCACTATCCAGGCAAAGGGCTCGGACATGGCAATGAGGAGCATGACCATTCCCGACTCGAGCCCTGACTTCAGGAGCACATCCGGCATGTCTTTGAGCTTGAGCCTCCTGTATACGAGGGAACCCACAAACGTGGCGTACACCACAGCCACACCCGCCGCCTCAGTGGGAGTGAACGCCCCTGTCAAGATACCGCCCATTATGACCAGTGGCATGAAAAGCGCCGGGAATGCCCTCCATCCAGCTCTCGCGATCTCCTTGACAGTGGGTCTGGGGTCTCTGGGATACGATTTTCTGGATGCGACCACGTACATATAGACCATGAGCCCCAGGCCCAGAAGCAATCCTGGGAAGACCCCTCCCAGGAACAATGCCGCTATGGAGACCCCGGCCGAGACCCCGTAAATGATGAAAGGAATGCTAGGTGGGATTATGGGACCCATGCAGGATGCGACACAGGTGAGAGCGGCACTTATGTCGTCGTCGTATCCTGCCTGTTTCATTGCCGGGATCATCACCACACCTATTGCCACTGCTGTGGCCACTGCCGCCCCTGAAATGGCCGCAAAGACCGCACAAGCAAGGATGGTGGCAAGTCCCAATCCTCCTCTCACATGGCCGAGAAGCAGACGGGTGAATCGGACCAGATCAGGGGTTATGCCCCCCGCGTTCATCAGGTTTCCCGCAAGAATGAAAAGGGGAACCGCGAGAAGCGGGAAGCTTGCAAGCCCGCCGAAAGTGGTCTGAACCAGTGTAGTGAGGGGAATGTTTCCGCTCACGAGGGCGTAGACCAGGGAGCATCCGCCCAAGGCCACGACTATGGGGGCAGCCACAAGGAGAAGGAAAACGAAAGAGATGGCGAAGACCAGGATCATCTCCCATCGTCCCTTTTAAATTCCACGAGGAGCGTGAGAAACTCTTCCAATGTGACCGAAAACATGATGAAGAAACCAACAGGGATAGAGGCATAGGGAATGCTCATAATCAGTCCCATGGCCGGAGATGTCTGCTTGAAATTGTAGAGAGTCTGGTACGACCCCCATGCCACCATGACTCCATAGAAAAAAAGAGAGAACGAATATCCCACGCCCCTGAGAAGCCAGGAAAGCTTTTTGGGCACTGCCTCGACCAGAGATGTCACGGCTACCTGGTAACCTTTCCTCAACCCCACAGCCCCGCCCAACATGGATGCCCAAGCAAGGGAATAGATGGCCACCTCTCCAGACCAGACCGTCATTTTCCCAAAAATATACCTCCCCGCCACCTCGTAAGGGACAACAATCGCTATGATCGCGATGAAAAGCATTGTCCCCCATGATCCCGCCTTCACGAGGAAGTGATTGAATCTCCGAAGACCGTCCATTTTTCCGTCAAAAACCTCCCGGGCCTCGCCCTCATCCATGGGGTCAGAAGGGTGCCTCCGGGAGATGGGATGCGGCCTCATCCAAAAGGCTCTCCCGGGCTTGGGTCGAGGAGGCCCCTTTCATCCCTTTCAAAGGGGCCTCCTCGGACCCTCACTTGGCATTCATTATCTCCTCGATCTGGCTTCTGGGGAACTGACTCGAGAACTCGTCGTAAACTGGAGACATGGCCCTCTTGAAGCTATCCCTGTCCACATCGCGCACCACCGTGACCCCTTTTGTCTCCATCTCTTTCAACTTTTCCTCTTCCGCATCCCTGTTGATTTTCCTTTGAAACTGGGCCACTTCCAGAGCGGTCTTCAGGAAGATTTCCTGATCCTCTTTGGGCATGGCCTCGAAGAGCTTCTTGTTGATGAGGAGCAGAGCCGGTGAGTAAACGTGGGCCGTAAAGGAGAAGTACTTCTGCCCTGCCTCCCATAACTTTGTGCTGTGGATCACAGCGACGGGATTCTCCTGGCCATCTATTACCCTTTGTTGCAAGGCCGTGAACACTTCCCCCCAGGCCATGGGCGTGGGGTTCAGACCCGCTGCCTTCCAAGCTGCGAGGTGAACCTTGTTCTCCATGGTCCGAATCTTTAGACCTCTCGCATCCTCCACATTTCTCACTGGTTTCTTGCTATTGGTCAGGTGCCTGAATCCATTTTCCCAGAAGGCCAGTCCCTTGAGATTGGCCTTTTCGAAGTCGTCCAGGAGCCTCCTCCCTATTGGGCCGTCGAGAACTGAGTCAACGTGTTGGTAATCCCGAAAGAGAAAGGGAAAATCCAGTATGTTTATGGAAGGGCTGAAACCACCCATGGGCCCCGTCGAGGTGACAAGAAGGTCTATGGCCCCCTGCTGAACCCCTTCGGTCATCTCCCTTTCCCCTTTACCCAGCTGTCCTGCGGGATAGATCTTTATCTCTATGCGACCTTGTGTCCTTTCCTTTATGAGGTCCGCAAACTTCTTGGCTCCCACATTGTAAGGGTGATCCATAGGGGTGGCGGAGGCCAGCTTCATGGTGGCCTTGTACTGGGCCGAAGCCGTGCCTCCAAAGGTGCATGCCACAAGGGCCGCGAGAGACCACAAGAGAATCTTTGCCATCTTTGTCCTCATCTCAGTTCCCTCCCTTCTGAGGTGTGAGTGGTGAGACCCTTCGTTAGGCCTCCTTTCTTTCCTGATCTATCCCTTCCTCCAATTCTTGACCGCCTCCTCCAACTTCGATGCCTCGCCCTCGAGCATGGAGTAAGAGTGCTCAGGTCCTGGAAACTTCCTCTGCCTCACCTCCTCGGCATACTCCCTGAAGGCCCTCACCATCTCCTGTCCTAAGTTCGCATATCTCTTCACGAATTTAGGGGTGAAGGCCTGGAAAATTCCCAAGATGTCACTGCAGATCATCACCTCTCCATCTGTGTGCACACCTGCCCCTATTCCGTAGACGGGTATCTTGAGGGTGTCCCTTATGAGCTTTGTGACCTCTGGTGGCACAGCTTCCACCAAAAGGGCAAAAGCTCCAGCTTCCTCTACCGCTACGGCGTCCTCCAACAATTCCATGGCCGACTCAGCGGTTCTTCCTTGGGCCTTGAACCCTCCGAGTTGGCCAGAACTCTGGGGAGTGAGACCTATGTGGCCCATGACCAACATCCCACCGTCCGATATGGCCCTGATCTGAGGGCAAACCCTCCTACCCCCTTCCAATTTTATGGCGTCAACTCTGGCTTCCTTGAAGAACCTTCCTGCATTCCTCACGGCCTCTTCGACGCTCACCTGATAAGAGAGAAAGGGCATATCCCCTATGACGAAGGTATTGGGGGCTCCCCTCCTCACGGCCTCGGAGTGGACTATGCACTGCTCCATGGTCACGGGGATCGTGCCCTCGTATCCGTAAATGCACATGCCCATGGAGTCTCCCACGAGAAGCATGTCCATTCCGGCCTGCTCGGCGAAATACGCTGTCCAATAATCATACGCTGTTATCCAGGCAACCTTCTTTCCTTCTTCTTTCATCCGCTGGAGTTCCCACCTTCCTAGTTTCTTCCTCTGGGTCATGAAGATCTCCTTGGGCTTTGTGATTGGATTGTTCCTTCGAGGGACCATGAAAAGGTATCCTCACCATGAGTCCATTGTCAAGAAACCGATGACTCCTCGACCTCCCTTGGAATCCTTGCCCCATGGGGTAGAATACGAAATGGGTGTCCCCTTGAGGGGGAGGACCTGATGTCTAGGTCTCGTGAACTGCTGTGGTGGGAGTCGTGAAATGGGGTCTCATAGGGAGAGATCCCACAGGTGGCCTTGAGACCTGGGAATCACAAGGCCCACAATGTGGGCCTCGGGCAAGGAGGGGACATGCTTTCCCAGAAGGTTTCGGAGGAGCTGAGGGAAATAGTCGGGGAAGAGGATTACTTATCGGGCCCAGAAGACCTAATGGCCTACTCTTACGACGCATACCTGCCAGATGCCCTGCCTGATGCGGTCGTATTTCCAACTAGCACAGAAGAGGTCTCTTCCGTGATGAAGGTGGCGTACAGGGAGGAGATTCCAGTCACACCGAGGGGGGCTGGAACCAATATCGTGGGCGGGACTCTGCCCCTCAGAGGCGGGATCGTCCTTTGCCTCACCAAGATGAACAGGATATTGGAGGTAAACCCCGAGGACAGGTATGCGGTAGTGGAGCCAGGGGTGGTCAATGGCGACCTCCAGAAAGAGGCTGCGAAATATGGCCTTTTCTATCCCCCAGATCCAGCATCTCTGAATGTCTCCACAATAGGGGGAAATGTCGCTGAGAATGCCGGTGGGCCAAGGGGGGTAAAATACGGGGTCACGAGGGATTACCTCCTCGGTCTCACTGTGGTGTTGGCCGATGGCCGAGTAATCCACACAGGGGGGAAGACCACGAAGAATGTCACAGGGTACGACCTCACAGGTCTTTTCTGCGGATCCGAAGGGACACTTGGCATCGTGACTTCCATAACTGTGAAGCTCATAGCGAAGCCAGAGGCCCAAAAGAGCATCCAGGCCATATTTGAGACCTTGGATGGTGCTGGAAAGGCAGTCTCCAGCATAATGGCATCAGGGATTGTGCCCGTTGCCTTGGAGCTCATGGATTCAACAGTCATGAAACTCATAGAGGAGTCCCACAGGATAGGGCTGCCCATCGATGCTGAAGGCCTCTTGCTGATACAAGTGGACGGCTCGAAGGACTCCGTGGAGAGGGAAGCGCAGAGGGTGGCTCAATTTTGCAGGGAGAACGGTGCGAGGGAAATCAGGGTTTCGAGGGAGGCGAAGGACGAGGAGATCCTATGGTTCGCTCGGAGAACGGCTTTTGGCGTCATGGCCAGGGCAAGGCCCAATTGCATAGTGGAGGATGTCACGGTGCCGGTGAGCAAGCTTCCAGCTATGGTGAGGGAAATCACGGAACTTGCAGCTAGGCATCGGGTCACGGTAGGGGTGTTAGCTCATGCAGGAGACGGTAACATGCACCCCCTGATCCTCTTCGACAAAAGGGACAGAGAGGAAATGGAGAGGGTCGAGAAGTTTACCGAGGATCTCTTTTCCAAGGCCGTGGAATTGGGCGGGACGCTATCTGGAGAACATGGGATAGGACTTGCCAAGGAGCGATTCCTGAACATGGTGATGACCCCCGAGACCAGGGAGGTTTTGAGGCAGATAAAAAAGAGCTTGGATCCCAAGGGGATACTCAACCCGGGAAAGTTCGTATGAGAGAGTTTTCTCCGGGTTCATGGGTCTCCCAGGGCCAAAGAGATTAGGAGGGAGAAGGTGTCAGAGGTTTCGAGTCACAGGGGGGCTCTCCTGAGCGAGAAGACATTGGAGAACATTCACCACTGCAACAAGTGTGGACTCTGTCTGGCTGCATGTCCGGTGTACAGAGAGGTCCTCCTGGAGTCGCTCTCTCCCAGGGGAAAGGTCCAGCTGTCGAGGAAATTGTTGGAAGGGGATCTGGAGATAACCCCCAGAATGAGGGAGATCCTCTCCCAGTGTCTCCTTTGCGGATCTTGTGTCTCGGCCTGCCCCAGCGGGGTGCAAGGCGACAAGCTTTTTTCAGGACTGAGATGGAGGGCAATTCAGAGGTTTGGAATCGAATGGAAAAAGAAGATCCTCTTCCAGCTTCTGGCACATAGGTGGCTGATGGGAGGATCCACCAGAGTTGCCCGCTGGGCCAGGTCCGCCATGGGGAAATCGTTGGGAGAAGGAATGAGGTTGGGGGCTCTTCCCCTCTCCAGGCTTCCTGACTTCAACCCAGAACCCTTTTCCAAAGAAGTGCCGGAAGTGACCCAGGCCAAGGGCGAGGTGAGGGCAAGGGTCCTTTATTTTCACGGGTGCGCCACCAACTACATTTTCGGGGAAGTGGGGAGGGCTGTGGTGGATGTCCTCTCCGAGATGGGGGTGGAGGTGATAACCCCAAAAAGACAGGGTTGTTGTGGAATCCCGATATTTCTCTCGGGAGCCAGGGAAGATTCCCTGGGATGCATCGAGGAAGTGCTGGAGGAATTCGTGAGGGAGGGAGTGGATGCAGTGATCGTGGATTGCGCCACATGCGGATCGGCTTTTGTCAAGGAGTATCCTCATATTTTGGAAGAACTGAGGGAGCTCGGGGAGAAAGTGGACGAGGATCTTGTGGAAAAGGCCAGGATTCTGGCCTCCAAGACTCGAGACGTCATGGCCTTCATCGGAGACCACATGAGCTGGCTCCCTGATATGAGCCCTCAGGGGCCAAGACTCAGGGTCACCTATCACGACCCCTGTCATCTCCTCAAGGGGCAGGGGGTGGGAATCTTGCCGAGAAAGGTGCTGGCCGGTTTGCCCAATGTGGAATTTGTGGAGATGGATGCACCCGATGCCTGCTGCGGGGGAGGGGGGTCCTTCCAGGTGGAGCACCCGGAGATCTCCTCCAAGATCACAGCCAGGAAGATAAAGAGCATAGAGGCAACGGGGGCAT
>JAPWUY010000052.1 GCA_028275295.1 Thermodesulfobacteriota bacterium
GAATCCGGAGAATAGAAGCGCCAGTCCAGAGATGGCGAATATCCAGTGCTCTAGGAGCTCCACTGTCTCGTGTCTTCTCACCATGGCGTCCCTCAAGTGAGTCCGCTTCATGTCACTTTTCCTCCTTCCCATTGGCTCTCCGAGCCAAAACAAGACCGAGGGCACCTAGCGCCGCTCCAAGAGGAGCGAAGATGAATCCCTTGCTCCAACGGTTGACTTCCATGAGTTTCGGCTCCACACGGGCCATGTGGGGCTTTTGATCCGCGGAGGAGAGGGCAGAATTTATCTTCTCGAACGGTATCCTGCTGAGATACACCGTCGCTGTGCCTCCGTTTTCCTTCTCACCGTAAGTGTAGAATCCTCTTCTTTTCGCCTCCCCTGCGAGCTCCGCTATTTTCTGCCTCTGTGCCAGGATCATGGGGGCTTCCTCTCCCTTTCTACCCTTGCACGCTTCGATGCACGCTGGAAGGAGGCCCTTCTCGAGTCTCGAATGGCAGAGATCGCACTTGTACATCACCCCTCCTCCTGCGGGTATGGGATGGAGTTTCAGGTAGATCCCGACACCGCTTTGTCTCTGGGGGATCTGCCAGGGACAGACGCTTTTGCACTTGGCCCCTCCCAAGCACGATGCGTGGTCTATTACCACGGCCCCATCGGAGTACTTCCTCAATGCGCCGAAAGGGCACAAATTGGCGCAGGGAGGATTGTCGCAGTGCATGCACCTTCTAGGAATGTGCAGGGTCTGGCCATCCACTTGAACCTTTTGGACAGTGATCCAATTGTAGGGGGTGAGCTTGTCCGTCACATCTCTCTTCTCCGACCAGTCGTCGTGAGTCTTCTGGGGCCAAAGGTCCCTTATGGGCTTGCGGGGCTCGGGGAATCTGGATGCATTTTCCCTCCGGCATGCCTCGACACATTTGGGAATGCCGAGCTCCGCGCAACCATCGCACTTGGTGAGATCAATGAGGGTAGCGAATTTGCCAGCCGAGCCAGCAATCGCCCCTTTGGGACTTGAGACAATGGGGGCTGCACTCAAGGCCACTGCCAAAGCCCCTTTCCTCATAAAGGATCTCCTGTCCATGCCATCTTTTCCGCCCATGCTTTTCACCTCCGTGATTCTTTGGGGGGCACTTTTCAAGCCGAGCTTATGTACCTCGAGACTGCTGTCCTGAGCTCCTTCAAGGTCTTTTTCAAATCCGCGGGGCCCCCCTCTTCCTTGGCCAGGCATTCCTCCATGTACGCCTCCAAGACAGCCACCCCCACCCTCTTCATGGCCGCCGTGATGGCAGCGACCTGAGTGAGGATCTCTTGACAGGGCTCCTGCCTCTCTATCATGGCTACAAGCCCCCTGACCTGCCCCTCTATTCTCCTGAGCCTCAAGATGATCTCTCTCCTTTGGTCTTCCATACCATACCCCCCTATGGTATAAAGTATAAACCTCTCTTTCTTCGAAAGCAAGAGTATATACCTGCATGGCTGTGTCGTCTTGTCAATCCGCCCCAAACGTCCACCGTGGGCCATCTCGGCCCAAAACCCCAATGGGCTCTTCATAGAGGTGAGCTCGTGTTATCCTGGCAACCTCCAGCTCATTTTTTTTGCTGGAGGTGACCTTTGGAGAAAAAAGCCGTCCTCACTATGCGTATGCGGGAGGAAAGGATATGGAAGGAAAAAGGCTTCTGATGGGTGTGGGAAAGGGGTCCTTGGGCTCTGTGATCATGGCGAGGATACCCATGGATGTGGATCTTCTCGAGGCATTGGAGGAACTTGCCCTGAGAGAGGGGATCTCCAAAGGCCTCATTCTCATGGGAATCGGAGCACTGAAGAGAGCGGTGTTCAGGAATCTCAAGCACTTTCCCGAGACTTATCCCATAGAACCTGCTGATAGGCTCTACTACGAGGTGGAAGGTCCGCTTGAGCTGACCTCTCTCAGTGGATATGTGGTCAAGGACACGAAGGGAAAGCTCCTCGTCCACGCGCATTTCTCAGCATCTAAGGTCACAGGGGAGAGGGTCCAGGTCTATGGAGGACATCTCGGAGAAGGGACGATAAGCTACGTGAAGGTCGCTGTGGCATTGGCTCCCCTGCCCGACATGCCCATGGGGAAGAAGTGGGTTGAGGAGAGAAAGACCGAGGACCTCTGGGTGGGAAGCCCGGAAGAATGAGGGAGTGGTTCCTGGGAGGCGGCATGCCTTCACCCGAGCATGTCCGCCCTAGGCCATCCGTCCCGGGCTTGCCCCCCCCGCGGAGGGGCGGGCTCCGCACGCCCACAATGAAAGCATCACGCCAAGCACAACATTGCCACCTTTTGGCCACGGGCCCTTCGTTGACCCGTGGGTCGCGATGACATGCCCGGGCTTGCGTAGGGCTGGT
The DNA here is from genome assembly GCA_028275295.1 of Thermodesulfobacteriota bacterium. Lineage (GTDB taxonomy): Bacteria > Desulfobacterota > Desulfocorpusculales > Desulfocorpusculum > Desulfocorpusculum > JAPWUY01. The sequence goes on from JAPWUY010000052.1 coordinate 2,371, forward strand.
GTTCACGGACGCGCAGAGCGCGTCCCTCCGAGAAAACCACCTCTCGCGGCGTTTCGGGGCCTTCCACCGAAAGGCCATCTCACCCCGGCTAACCCCCCTGGAGGGGCGGGCTCCGCACGCCCGCGAAAGAGGCTTCGCTTCCGGCCGGGGGATCGCCCCATTAGGCCACCGGGCTTTCGTTTGCCCCCAAATGATTATGTTGTGCCCCGGCTTGCGTCCGGCCTTACCACGCGGACGCACAGAGTGCGTCCCTCCGAGAAAACCGCCCTACGCGTTATCCCGGAGTTTTCCCCTTGGGGCAACCTTACCTTGGCTTGCCCTCCCCGCGGAGGGGCGGGCTCTGCACGCCCGGAAGGAGGACACCGGCTTGACCGAGGCATGTGCCCTCTTGGCCACCGCCTCATCGTCAACCCATCGGCTGCAAATGGAATGCCTCGGCATTCGTGGGGCCTCGCAACGCGGACGCACAGAGTGCGTCCCTCCGAGGAAACCGCCTTTTGCGCCATTTCCGGGCCTTCCACCGCAAGGCCATCTCACCCCGGCTAGCCCCCCTGGAGGGGCGGGCTCCGCACGCCCGCTAGCGAGACTTCGCTTTCACCGAGGGATGGTCCCATTAGGCCACCGGGCTTTCGTTTGCCCCCAAATGATTATGTTGTGCCCCGGCTTGCGTCCGGCCTTACCACGCGGACGCACAGAGTGCGTCCCTCCGAGAAAACCGCCTGTCGCGCCATCTTCGGGTCTGCCCCGGTAAGGCCTTCTGGCCTTCGCTTGGCCATTCCGCGGAGGGGCGGGCTCCGCACGCCCGCTAGCGAGACTTCGCTTTCACCGAGGGATGGTCCCATTAGGCCACCGGGCTTTCGTTTGCCCCCGATGATTATGTTATGCCCCGGCTTGTGTCCGGCCTTGCCACGCGGACGCACAGAGTGCGTCCCTCCGAAAAAACCGCCTGTCGCGCCATCTTCGGGTCTGCCCCGGTAAGGCCTTCTGGCCTTCGCTTGGCCATTCCGCGGAGGGGCGGGCTCCGCACGCCCGCAGAGGAAGGCATTGCGCCGACCACAAGATCACCCCCCTTTTGGCCACCGGTTTCTCGCCAACTCGTGGGTCGCGATGACATGCCCCGGTTTGCGTCCGCCCCGTTTTTGCGGGCGCGGAGACCGCGCCCCTCCGAGAAGACCACCTCTCGCGGCATCTCCGAGCCTTCCTCCGAAAGGCCATCTCACCCCGGCTAACCCCCCTGGAGGGGCGGGCTCCGCACGCCCGCGAAAGAGGCTTCGCTTCCGGCCGGGGGATCGCCCCATTAGGCCACCGGACGTTCGTTTGCCCCCAAATGATTATGTTATGCCCCGGCTTGCGTCCGGCCTTGCAATGCGGACGCACAGAGTGCGCCCCTCCGAGAAAACCACCTCTTGCGTCATTTCGGGGCCTTCCACCGAAAGGCCATCTCACCCCGGCTAACCCCCCTGGAGGGGCGGGCTCCGCACGCCCGCTAGGGAATGCCTTGGTTTCACCTTGGTATGCCCCCGTTAGGTCACCGGCCTCTCGCTTACTCCCCGCTCCTCATGGTATGCCGGGGCTTGTGTACGGCCCTACAACGCGGGCGCGGAGACCGCGCCCCTCCGAGAAAATCACTTTTCGCGTCATTTCGGGGCCTTCCCCGCTAGGCCACCCACGTTGCGCTTCACCTCGCCGCGCAGGGGCGGGCTCTGCACGCCCGGAAGGAGGACACCGGCTTGACCAAGGCATCTCCATCTCTTCTACCTTTCATGGAACCATCTGGACAAAACGAAGCGCTGGGAATATCATGAGCCGGGCTCGTGACCGAACCCCAAATCGGTTAGGGAAACGGATCCCCCAATGAAGTCGAAAGAGCCACGGACAAAGGAAGCTCCCACCTTTAGCTTCTCGAATCCAATGGAGAGTCGGGCAATCCCGCTTTTTGGAGGTGGAGGAAGTGTTCGAGATCGTAGAGAAGAAGCAGTTGGCCCAGGGAACGATCTGCATGTTCAAGGTCATGGCTCCCAGGATAGCCCGGAAGACGAAACCAGGACAGTTCGTCATACTCAGGGCCAATGAGAAAGGCGAGAGAATACCCCTCACCGTTGCAGAGGCCCATCCCACTGAGGGATGGATCCGCATCTATTTCCAGGTGGTGGGGAAGACAACCGCCATGCTCTCCCTCATGGAGCCGGGTGATGCGATCAAGGATGTCATAGGCCCACTCGGTCTTCCCACCCATGTGGAGAAATGGGGTACGGTCCTGTGCGTTGGAGGGGGATTGGGCGTGGCAGTCCTGTATCCGGTCGCAAGGGCTTTCTTCGAGGCCGGAAACTACGTGATAGCGATCATAGGGGCCAGGACCAAGGACCTCCTCATTCTGGAAGATGAAATGAGGGCTGTGTGCAACGAGCTCTACGTGACGACAGATGACGGAAGTTACGGCCACCACGGATTCGTCACTGATGTGGCGAGAAAAATTCTCCAAGAGCGAAAAGACGTCAAGATGGTCATGGGGATAGGGCCCGTGCCCATGATGCGGTTTCTCTGCAAGACAACGGAGCCCTTCGGTGTCAAGACGATGGTAAGCCTCAATCCAATAATGGTAGATGGCACTGGAATGTGCGGAGCCTGCAGGGTGAGAGTAGGAGGGGAGACGAAATTTTGCTGTGTTCATGGGCCGGATTTCGACGGTCACCAGGTGGATTTCGACGAGCTGACCAAAAGGCTGGCTATGTACGTCCCCCAAGAGAGAATGGCCTACGATAAGTTCAAGGCAGAGGTTGGGGCAGGAGGCGGAAGATGAACGCGAAAGACCCTGGACCGGGAAAGCAAAAGAAGGAGAGGCTCCCGAGGCAGCCCATGCCCGAGCAACCTCCCCGAGAGAGGATAAAGAATTTCCGGGAGGTTCCTCTCGGATATACAGTGGAGCAAGCAATGGCCGAGGCTAGCCGTTGCCTCAGGTGCAAGAAGCCTGGCTGCGTGCCTGGCTGCCCTGTGGAGGTGGACATACCCGGCTTCATCTCCCTGATCTGCGAGGGGAAGTTTTTCGAAGCAGCGGCCAAGATAAGGGAGACCAATTCATTGCCGGCTGTTTGCGGCAGGGTATGCCCCCAAGAGGATCAATGCGAGAAGGGGTGCGTGCTGGGCAAGAAATGGGAGCCCGTTGCCATAGGGAGATTGGAGCGTTTCGTGGCGGATTATGACAGGACCTATGGCCGCTTCGAGATGCCGGCCATGGATCCTCCCACAGGGAAAAGGGTCGCAGTGGTGGGATCAGGTCCTGCTGGACTGACTCTCGCAGGGGATCTCATAAAAAAGGGACACGAGGTCACTATATTCGAGGCACTGCACGAGCCAGGCGGTGTTCTCATTTACGGTATACCGGAGTTCAGGCTCCCCAAAGAGATCGTGAACGCAGAGGTCAATTACCTCAAGAGGTTGGGGGTGAGGATAGAGACCGATGTCGTGGTGGGGAAGACCGTGACAGTGGACGAGCTATTGGAGGAAGAGGGTTACCATGCGGTTTTCCTGGGAGTTGGGGCCGGCCTTCCTGTGTTCATGAACATTCCTGGAGAGAACCTATGCGGCATCTATTCGGCAAATGAGTATCTGACTAGGTCCAACCTGATGAAGGCCTATCTTTTCCCTGAATACGACACCCCCATAGCCGTTGGAAAAAATGTCGTGGTCTTGGGGGCGGGCAATGTGGCCATGGATGCAGCGAGGACTGCTCTGAGACTAGGGGCTGAGACCGTCAGAATAGTTTACAGGAGGTCCCGCCAGGAGATGCCAGCTAGGGCGGAGGAGATTCATCACGCCGAGGAAGAAGGAATCATATTCGAGCTCCTCACAAACCCGGTGAGGTTCATAGGGGATGAGAGGGGATGGGTGAAGGCCATGGAATGCGTCCGGATGGAGTTGGGAGAGCCCGACAGTTCGGGAAGGAGAAGGCCCATCCCCATCCCAGGATCGGAGTTCATATTGGAGACGGACATGGCAATTGTAGCCATAGGGACCATGGCCAATCCCCTCATACCTTCCACTACCCCCGGTCTCGAGACCAATAGGTGGGGCTACATAGTTACGGATGAGACTGGCCGGACCAGCAAGGAAGGCGTATGGGCAGGTGGAGACATAGTGACGGGAGCAGCTACTGTGATCTTGGCAATGGGAGCGGGGAGAAAAGCCGCCAAGGCCATTCACGAATACCTCATGTCCAAATGAGGCGAGGAAAGTGGGCCGGGAGAGGCTCTCCCCTCTTTATCCGATGACCCGAAGGAGAGCTCGAGAAAGATCGGTTGGCTTGACTTGAGTTAGGAGCCGGAGAAGGATCCATCAATTCGTTGAGCTGAGGGGTGTGTGAGGAATGGCCTCTGCTTTTGTCTTCTCCCAGAACATGACGAGATACGATTACGGTCCGTGGCATCCATTGAGAATAGAGAGGCTGGAGCTCACATTGAGGCTCATGGAGGCTTATGGGCTTTTGGGGGGGCAGGAGGTATCCATGGTCGCACCCCAGCCAGCCGAGAGGAAGACCCTTGAAAGATTCCACAGTTCCCCTTACCTCGATGCCCTTCAGGCCGCCAACACCGGCAAGCCGTTCCCTGGCCTGGAGCAGTTCGGAATAGGGCCAGGGGACAATCCTGTGTTCCAGGGAATGTACGACTGGTCGTGCCTCGTGGCCGGTGCATCGCTTGAAGCCGGTAGGCTGGTAGCTGAGGGGAAGGCGCAAGTTGCCTTCAACATGGGAGGTGGCTTGCACCATGCGAGGCCAGCCAGGGCCTCCGGGTTCTGCTACGTGAACGATCCTGTGCTCGTCATCCTGAGCCTTCTGGATAGGGGCTTCAAAGTGGCCTATCTCGACATAGATGCCCACCATGGGGATGGAGTCCAGTGGGCCTTCTACGACACGGATAGGGTCCTCACCATCTCACTGCACCAGGACGGGAGGACTCTTTTCCCCGGAACAGGTGCAGTGGAGGAGGTGGGGAGAGGTCCTGGAACGGGCTTCTCGGTGAACATCCCCCTGTGGCCTGGGACGGACGACTGGCTTTACCTGAGGGCATTCGAGGAAGTGGTCCTCCCCATACTGGAGGCCTACAAACCAGATGTGGTGGTGACCCAGTTGGGGGTGGACACATTCCACGGGGATCCCCTCGCCTCTTTGGATCTCACGACCTACGGTTTCGAGAGGCTCATCCAGCAGATGAAGAAGTCGTTTCCCAGATGGGTGGCCCTGGGAGGCGGAGGCTACGAGCTCACCAACGTTGCGAGGGCATGGACCATTGCCTGGGGGATAATGATAGGAAGGGAGGTGCCCGACGAGATTCCCCAAGAGGCAATGGAGCTCCTCAAGGCTCACGGTTATGCCAAAGACAGGCTCAGGGACGATTACCTCTGGCCCCTAGCGAGAAGAGATGTGGCAGAGGAGTTTCTCGAGACCACGATCCACAGGATCAAGAAAACCATCTTTCCCGTCCACGGCCTGTGAAGAAGAGGCCCCTCCATGGGTCCGCCTTTGGTGATATTTCTCGTGAGACACGGACAGACCGAGTGGAATGCATTGGGCAGGTTCCAGGGAAGGGCAGATGTCCCTCTCGACGAAAATGGTCTCCTTCAGGCGAGGAACCTGGCCATGGTCCTCAGGCCCGTAGCCCTCGTGGCAGCTTATTCAAGTCCCCTGAAGAGGGCTATTGAGACCGCCCAGGAGATTCTCATGTACCATCCGAGAGTCCCCCTGATCCGGGACCCAGATCTCGCGGAGATGGATCTCGGAGAATTTGATGGGATGGAAGGGACCAAATGGGTCAAGTCCTATCCCGAATTCTTGGCCCGCTGGAGGGAGAGGCCATCCAAGGTGAGGATGCCCAAAGGAGAGACTTTGGAAGAGGTGAGTGAAAGAGCCCTCCGGTTCCTTCGTAGGCTCACCACGTCCCACACCCCCGGGCAAAATGTGCTAGTTTGTACCCACAACTTCGTCTGTTCGGCAATATTGTGTCACGTGCTTTCCATCCCCCTGGACCGGTTCAGGGAGGCCACGATCCCCACGGGTTCCTTTGTGAGGATCTGTTCCATGGGAGAGAAGCTTTGGGTGGAAAGGATGGAGAGGTCTTCCGGAGTTGCAGGGGCCATTTCCTGGAAGGGATGAGGGAAGGG
>JAPWUY010000053.1 GCA_028275295.1 Thermodesulfobacteriota bacterium
CGATTTTCTTCTCCAGGATGGGATCCGGAACCGTGACCCTCAGGAAACTCCTTCCATCCTCCTCCCAAGGTTCCACATCTGGCTTGGCCGAGGGCTCGTATCTTATGAATTTCACGTCCTTATTGGATGCCTCGAGGTAATAGTCCTCCGCGAATCCATATGTCCTCATGTCCCTGAAGAGCACGTACACATCCACCTTGGGGTTGAGCTCCTTGAGCTTGAGGGCGTTTTTTATGGCCTGGTTGCAACAGATCCTGGCACAGTAGTTTCTCTTCTCGTCCCTGCAGCCCACACACTGGATCATGACCACGGTCTCCAACTCCATGAGGCGACCGTCTCTTTTGGCCACCAGTCCCTCTAGCTCTAGCTGGGTTAGAACCCTCGGATCTTTGCCATAGAGGAACTCTTCAGGGGTGTACTCTTCCGCTCCCGTAGCTATTATTGCCACCCCGTGTCTTATAGCTGTGGAGCGGCCATTGGACCTGACTGTGGTAGTGAAGTTTCCCACGTACCCCGTGACCTCACTCACCTGTGTGCCTGTCATGACGTGAATCAGGGGATGTTGGTAGACCTTCTTCTTGAGGTCCGAGAGGTAGGACTGAACATCCAGTCCCTCGAGGGTGTAGTGGAGGCGCCTGGCCATTCCGCCGAGATCCTCTTCCTTCTCCACCAAATAGACCTCGAACCCCTGAGCTGCCAGGCTCAGGGCACTGGTCATCCCCGCTATTCCCCCTCCCACGACCAGGACCCTCTTGTCCACTGGGAGCTCGTATTCCCTAAGGGGCTCCAACATCTTGGCCCTGGCCACGGACATCCTTATGAGGTCCTTGGCCTTCTCAGTGGCCTTCTCCTTCTCCCTGGCATGGACCCAGGAGCAATGTTCGCGGATATTGGCCATTTCGAAAAAGTATTGGTTTATCCCCGCTTCTCTCAGGGTATCCCTGAAGAGGGGCTCGTGGGTTCTCGGGGTGCAGGCAGCCACAACTACTCTGTTTAGACCCTTCTCCTTGATGGACTTGGCCAGTTTCTCAGCCGCGTCTGTGGAACATATGAAGAGACTCTCCTCCGCATGGACCACATGGGGCAGTCTCGAGGCGTACTCCACTGTGGAGGGGACATCCACTACCCTCCCAATGTTGGCCCCGCAATGGCAGACAAACACTCCTATCTTGGGCTCCTCGGCCGATACATCCCTCTCCGGTGGATATTCCCTCTTTCGGGAGAGTTTTCCCCGCCTCAGTTTCAAGATCTCTCCGCACAGGGCATTTGTGCCACTTGCGCTCACCACTGACTCGGGAATGTCCATGGGCCCTCTGAAAGTGCCGCTCACGAATATGCCGGGCCTTGTGGTCTCGATGGGATTTCGGGGATTGGTCTTGCAGAAACCGTGCGAGTCCAGCTCTATGCCGAATTTTCTGGCCAACTCAGGGGCATCCTTGGGAGGGTTCAACCCCACGGAGAGGACCACCATCTCGAACTCCTCCTCCTGGACTCCTTGGGGAAAGGTGGAGTACCTGATGGTCACGTTCTTGGTCTCCGGGATCTCCCTTCCCACAGACACATAGCTCCTTATGAAGCGAACCCCCGGGAGCCTCGCTGCGCGCTGATAGAATCTCTCGAAGTCCTTTCCGTAGGACCTTATGTCATTGTGGAATATGGTGCATTGAGCCTCGGGGTCGTGATCCTTTGTGAGGATCACCTGCTTCTGGGTGTAGGTGCAACAGACTGCAGAACAGTAAGTGTTGCCACCCTCGATGAGCTGCCTCGATCCAACGCAGTGGATCCAGGCGAGCTTCTTGGGATGCCTTCCATCGGACGGTCTCCTTATCTCACCCTCGAAGGGACCTGTGGAGCAGAGAAGCCTCTCGAAGTCGAGGCTCGTCACCACATTGGCCATCTTTCCGTAGCCGTAGTCTCCCCTTTTTCCCGGGTCGAATATGTCGTATCCCATGGCCAGGACTATGGCTCCCACCTTTACCTCGAGGATCTCTGGCTTCTGGCTGAAATCTATTGCTGCGTTCTCGCAAACCGATGTGCATATGCGACACTTTCTCTCCTTGAGGTAGAGGCAATCATCGTCGATATAGGTGACCAGGGGAACAGCCTGGGAGAAGTAGATGTGTATTGCCTTATTGGCCGAAAGCTCCTGATTGAAGGGATCCGGTACCTTGACCGGGCAGTACTCCACACAGGTTGTGCAACCAGTGCATCTCTCCTCCAGGATATACCTGGGCTTTTTCACGAGGGTTACCTTGAAATCCCCTACCTCCCCCTCAACGCTATCCACTTCGGTGTAAGTGAGGATTTCTATATTGGGGTGCCTCGCGCACTCGATGAACTTGGGAGACTCTATGCACATGGAACAGTCGTTTGTGGGGAAGGTCTTGTCCAGTTGTGCCATCTTGCCGCCTATGGCAGGCGACTTCTCCACCAGGTAGACCCGAAACCCACTCGCTGCCAAGTCGAGGGAGGCCTGTATTCCGCTTATTCCTCCTCCCACGACCATCACATCCGCAAACTCCCTCTGTTTCCAACCATAAGAAGCTTCCACTCTCACTTTATCACCCCTCTTGGGACTTCCTATGCTCGAATTTTTCTCCAATCAACTCTCCCTGGAGTGACATCCCTCGACCATTCCCCAGCTCAACCTCAAGGGTGCCCCGAGAGCCCTCCAGATCGCGGGATCCACCGGGCCAATCGCCTCTTTCGGATGGTCCGGGCTAGAGTGCCTCCTGGAGGACCTCAGTGATCTCCCTCACCTCTATATCCCCTTCCTCCAAGCTCAATCGGCCATCTTCGAAATTGCTCATGCAATAGGGACACGATGTCACGAGAACTTGCGCCCCTGTCTCCACGGCTTGCTTTAGCCTGAGGAGAGAGAACCTCTCCTCCTTCGGTGTCTCCATCCAGATTCTGCCTCCTCCCCCACCGCAACAGAGGCTTTCGATGCCCCAGTCAGCCATCTCCACAAGCTCCAAGCCTGGGACACTCCTCAGCACCCTCCTGGGCTCTTCGAAGACACCATTGTGCCTCCCCAGGTAACACGGATCGTGATACGTGACCCTCAGGGGATATTCCTTCTTGAACTTGAGCCTTCCGTCCCTTACGAGCTCCCAGAGAAGCTGGCTCATATGGATCACCTCGAAACGAACCATGAACTCCGGGTACTCGTTCTTGAAGGTATGGTAACAGTGGGGAGATGACACTAGGATCTTCCTCACCCCATTGTCCACGAAGGTCTTTATGTTCTCCTTGGCCAGACGCCTGAACACTTCCTCATCGCCTGTCTTTCTTATGCTCTCCCCGCAGCAATTCTCCTTGGGGCCCAGGATTCCGAATTCAACCCCAGCAGCTCTCAATACCTGAACCGTTGCCCTGGCCACTTTCTTCAACCTGGGATCGTAGCTCAGATAGCAGCCTGGAAAATAGAGAAACTCCATTCCCTCCTGGAATTCGGGCACGTCCATGCCTTGAGCCCAATGGGCCCTCTTTTCTCTTTCCTGGTTCAGAGGATTGCCCTCGGCCACAAGGCTCGCCCTCACTGTCCTTACTGGTTTCACAGAAGGGGGGAAGATCCCGTACTCAGTGGCTATCCTTCGAAGGGCGACCCCTGAGTCTATTTGCCTCACATCCCTGGGGCACCTCTGGGGACACTTCCCGCAGGTGGTGCAGAGCCAGATTTCATCGCCTTCCACCTCCGTGAGACCGAAGGTGGCCTCGCGGACGAGTTTCCTCATGCTGAAGGTCCTCACTCGGTTCCAGGGACAGACGGTGTCGCACAGGCCACACTGGTAACACCTCTTGAATGCGTCCCCACCGCTCGCTTTTATGACCTCAATGATCTCCTTGTAGGGGCTTACGGTTTCCACTCTCGTTACCTCTCGCCCGTGGACTAAGGCCGGAATCTTCAGGCCTTCTTGGATGCCGCTTTGGCTGCCGCAATCCTTGCAAGCACATCCGAGACCTTGTCAAAGCCGTACTTGTCTATCAGTGCCTCGACCGCAAGCTCAGCGTCCTCGGGTTTCTCTTCCTCCTCGTCGACCTCTTCCTCTCTCTCCTCGTAAACGAGGGCGTCATTGAGACACCACTGGACGCAAAGGGGCTTCTCCAATGGGGGATCTGACTCGCACATATCGCACTTCAGTGGTAGCTCGGAATCTGGCTCCTTGAAGGCCTCCCTGGAAGGGCACGATGCCCTGCAGAAGGCGCACTCGTCGTATTCCTTCCCATCTATGATGTACTTGTCCCTTCCCATGCACTCGGCAGCAGTGTACTCCCCCGCGTACACAGGAAGGAAGATGTTCTTGAGGGGTTCGTGAATCACCCGGATCCTAGCTCTTCCTGGATTGTTGTTCCCGTATTTGGGGGCTGCGTGGAAGGCAGAGCAGACGACCTCGCACGCCCTGCATCCGTTACACTTGTCCACATCGATCCTGATGGTCTTCACTATCTTCTTTTTCTTCTCTGGCTTCACGGTCTCTCCACTCCTCTCAACGTCTATCTCTGAAGTCCTTTGGGGTCACTTCCCCTCTCCATTGCCCTCGAGGATCCCCCTCCTCACGAGATCCTGGGCCACGAAATCGAGCTCGAGCCTCTCGAGGGTCTCCTTCTTGGGGATCCCTTCCTTGTTCCATCCTTTGTACTCGTAATACTCGTCCAAGATCTTGGCCTCGTATTCCGGGAATCTCTTTTTCCAGTGGTCCTCAGGGGGCTTCTCGTCCTTTCTCCTGAGACCCCTCCTCACATTCACTGCCCTCACCAAGGTGCGGTTGCGCCTGGCTATTTCCCAAAGACCATCCTCGTCAATCTCCAGCCCTGTGGCAGCTGAAATTATGAGAGGCAGATTGTGTATGTGATAGGGAGGCTTGAGGGGGAACGAAGAGAGCCCGGCGCAAATTCCCGTGGAGTCGTCTATGTAATGCATGGTCTCCTGCCAGTCCACGAGCTCACATATGAGATCTATGGGAGGATAGAAGGGGAACTCCGTTCCAGGGTCTCCCCATTCCAGAACGAACTTCTTGAACCTCTCCTCCTTGCCAGTTGGGACCTGTATCCAGTCCTTGACGAAGTCTTCCCTGAGCTCCTTTGTGGGAAAAGGTGCCTGGGGAAGCTGGCCCTCTATTTGGGTTATGTTGGCCTTCTCGCCCGTTGCCCACATCACGAAATAGATGGGGTTCAACATCCCCAGCTTTATGGGGATCTGCTCGTGGCGCTTTATGGTATTGTGATCGAAGGCCTCGGCTCCCTTTCCTATCTCCCTTGCGGCCCAGTACACGCCCTTGGCCAGCACATCGCCTATCCCCTCCCTCCTCACTATCTTCTCGAGGAGGTAGAAGAACCTCTCTTTATTGTCCTTGGGAAAACCTGGCAGATCAGCGTCTGTGAGAATGCCAGCCTCGTAGAGCTCCACTGCGAAGGCCATGACCTGGGGGGTGCTGTAGCCGTCCACTCCGTACTCCTGAGCAAGGCCGGCTATGGAGAATCCGAAATCCAGGTCATCGGCCATGGCAGCCATGACATATGTGAGCTTGGAATAACACTTCATCATGTATCTTGAGACCCCAAGGGCTGGATAGGAGATTATGGCCCCACATTTCATGGGACAGTTGTAACAGCTCACAAGCCTCTGGACAGCCCTCTCCTGGCTCCTCCTCCAGCTTTCCTCCACCTCCTTTGTCCAGAACCCCTTCCTCCTGTGCCGGGCATTTCCCCAGGCGAAACTGGTCGTGTGCCATTCCTCATCATGGATAGCCATCTCCTGCGGAGATCCTATGCCGGCCAGGATAGGTGGCACACCTTTTATGGGGTTCTTTGCCCTGAACTCGATGTACTTTAGCACCTCGTTGCAGAGCTCGAAGAATCTCTCAGGCTTTGCCACATGGACATCCTTGGTCCCCCTGACAGCAATGGCTTTCAGTCCCTTGCTGCCCATCACAGCCCCTATGCCGCCTCTGCTGGCACTGGATCTACCGTGCTCTATGGATGCGAAATAGACGCTATTTTCACCAGCGAGACCTATGGCTGCCACCTGAGCTCTGGGCTCCCCCAACTCCTGCCTTATGAGCTCGGCTGTCTCCAAGGCCCCCTTCCCATGGAGGTGGGTTGCGTCCCTTATCTCCACCTTGTCATTGTTGATCCAGAGGTAGACGAGACTCGGAGACTTCCCCTTTATGACCACCTTGTCGTAGCCCGCGTACTTGAGCTCTGGGGCCAGGAATCCCCCCATCATGGAGAAGTGCATGAAAAGGGTTTGGGGAGAAATGGTCGAGACTATGGTGCGATTCGCCCCTGGTGCTGGGGTGCCGCAGAGAAGCCCCGTGCTGAAGATGAGGATGTTGTCCGGAGACAAAGGGTCCACATCTGGCGGGACCCTGTCCCAGATGATCCTGGCATTTGTGCCCAGCCCACCCAAATGGAGCTCTGTGAGCTTTGGATCCGTGGGCACCCTCTCTATGCTCCCCTTGGAAAGGTCAATCTCGAGATTGTATCCCGTCTCCGCGTACCTCATGTCTTCATCCCCGAAAGATCGTTCTCTGGGCCCCTCAGGACCCTACCTGGAAAATGGCCTGCCCAGGCCCCCAGGACTCATCTGTTGCAAACTAGTATTTTTGCGACTAATATCTTTTTACCTGCCATCTCGCCCCTTGTCAAGCCTTTTTTGAGGCCCCCTCAAATTTCTTCTCTCCCACTCTCCTTGGCCCAAGTACCCGGGGGACCACTCATTTAGTGAGGCCTCCCCTTTTCTCACCGCCTGAGGGAACTCCCCCTCTCAAGGATCCCCCTCAAAAGTGTTCCAGTGCACCATTGGGGCAAGAGGCCACGCAGGGCTTTGGGCTCCCTTTGCAGAGGACACAAAGATACTTGAGCCTATTTCTCGCATCTTCCCGGACCAGGGCTAAGGGGACCTCTTCCAGTGGGTCGAAAGGGTTGGGAGCGAGGAAGAGAACCCCCTTCGGGCATACCTCCACACACACTCCGCAACCATCGCATTTCTCAGAATCCAGTGTGATGTAGAATTCCCCGGATCCGTCAGCGTAACCGAATCTCAGGATCATCCCCTGAGCTGTCCTCTCTTTCGGTGGCAGGGATCCTCTTCCCCTTCACTTGCCCTCCCTTTGGGCGAGGGAAGCAGCGAAGAGAGCTGCGCCGAGGGCACCTGCAATCTGGGTATCCATTTTGGGCTCCAGGGCCTTGACCCCAAGGTGGTTCTCTATCCTTCTCACTATGCCAGCGTTCTTGGCGATTCCTCCTGTTATCGCGAAGTCCTCCTCCACCCCGAGTCGTTCGAGGAGCACCACAACCCTCTTGGCCATGGCCGCACAGTAAGCTGCCAACACCCTCTCCTTGGGCCAGCCTCTCCTCAAGAGGGAAGACGCCTCTGATTTGGCAAAGACCACACAGGTGCTGCTCACAGGTGGCGGCTCCTCCTCTACCCTGAGGGAGAGCTCTCCCATCTCCTCTATGTTGACCCCCACGAGATCGGCGAAGACCTCAAGCCCCCTGCCAGTTCCGGCAGCGCACTTGTCGTTCATGAGAAAAGAGAGCACCTTCCCGTTCTCGTCGCAGCGGATTACCTTGCAGTCCTGACCGCCCATGTCCAGAACTGTCCTCACCGTGGGACCGTACATGAAGTTCGCCCCTTTGGCATGGCATGCTATCTCGGTGATGGTGCGCTGGGCAAAAGGGACATTCACCCGGCCATATCCAGTGCCGACTGTGTAATGGATCTTCTCCAAGGATAGACCTGTGCCCTCGAGGGCCAGATTCATTGCCTTGGTCGCGCTTTCCGGGCTGCTGGATCCAGTCCTTATATTGGAGTATGAGTAGAGAAGGCCATCTATGAGGATCACTGCTTGAGTGCTCACGGATCCCACATCCACACCCGCAGATATCACCCGTGCGTCCTTCCAGTGGACCTCTTGGGAGACCCAGCGGGACTCCCTCCATTTCCAAAACTCGGCCATCTGTTGATATCTCCCGGACCCGTTCCCTCGTTCTCTCGAACCATGACCTGTGGAATGACCTTCACGCCCCCTGAGGTCTCTCCCCGGCAAGGAGAGCTGCCCCCACTGCCCCAACGAACTCGGGTCCATCTGGGACAGTGACTTCCATCCCGATACTTCGGCTCAAGCTACTGAGAAACCCGATGTTCTTTCCCAGGCCACCTATTAGCACCACTCGATCCTCTATGCCCACCTGCCTTGCCATGGCCGCTATCCTATCGGCTATGGCATCGTGGATGGCCTTGGCCATGTCGGGCTTGGGGGTCCTGGCATGGACCATGGATACCACCTCGCTTTCAGCGAATACCACGCATTGGGCGTTCATGGTCACAGTTGCGGATGATGCCAGGGAAAGGGGGCCCATCTCCTCGAGGTCGA
>JAPWUY010000054.1 GCA_028275295.1 Thermodesulfobacteriota bacterium
ATCTTTTGATGTGGACTCGCCGCGCCCTGTGGGTAAAGGTGGGCCCCCTTACTTCTTGGAGGTTGACAAAAACGGGGAGTCTGAGTAAAAATTAGTTATCGGTGCGGGCATAGCTCAGTTGGTAGAGTACGAGCTTCCCAAGCTCGGTGTCGCGGGTTCGAGGCCCGTTGCCCGCTCCAACTCCGAAAAACAGGGTTATGCTGCGCCGCTCCGGTATAGGACGGCGCGGCCTGCATGGACCCCATTCTTTCGGAATGAAGATTGGGGTTTTTTTTCTGGAGAGCATGGAAAGAGGCGAACTTCTCGATAGGTTGTGGAAGCTTTTGGAGCCTGTTGTGGAATCGAGGGGGCTGGAGCTCCTGGAGGTGGAGTTCCAGAGGGAGACCAGGGGGTGGGTTCTCAGGCTCTACATAGACAGGGAAGAGGGTGGAGTGACACTGGATGACTGCACGGCTGTGAGCAGGGAAGTGGGAGATCTCCTGGATGTCAAGGACCCCATAGATCATCCATACCATCTGGAGGTATCTTCCCCTGGGTTGGATCGTCCCTTGAGGAGACCCAAGGATTTCCAGAGGTGGGCTGGCCACAGGGTGAGGATAATGGTGAGCGGCCCGAGGAAAAAGACCATCCAGGGGGTCTTGTCAGGCCTCCAGGATGAGACAGTGGAGATCGAAACCGCCCTAGGCCCTCAGAGGGTTCCCCTCAAGGAGATAGCGAAGGCTAGGCTCGTATACGAGTGGCCCAAAGGCATGGGAATCAAGGAGTAGCGAGGAATGCAATTCAATCTGAACCAGATAATAGAGCAAGTGGGGCGCGAGAAGGGTGTGGACAAGGAGGTCCTCATCTCCGCCCTCGAGGAAGCAATGGCCCAGGCTGCGAGGAAAAAGCTCGGGGTGAGGGAGGGTATAGAGGCCCGTTACAATCCCGAGGCTGGAGAGATCGAGGTGGTCCAGTACAAGAAGGTGGTGGAAAAGGTGAGGGATCCCGATACAGAACTTAGCCTCGAGGAGGCGAGGGAAATGGATCCCACGGCCCAGGTGGGTGAGTCTCTGGGCATAAAGGTGGACACCAGGGATTTTGGCCGGATCGCTGCCCAAGCCGCCAAGCAGGTCATAATCCAGAGGGTTAAAGATGCCGAGCGGGAAAACATCTATATGGATTACAAGGACCGGAAGGGGGAAGTGGTCAACGGCATAGTCCAGCGTTTCGAGAGGGGAGACATCATAGTGAACCTGGGCAGGGTCGAGGCTGTTCTGCCCCGGGAGGAGCAGGTCCCCAGGGAATCCTATAGGCCAGGCGACAGAATAAGGGCCTATATCCTGGATGTGAGGAAAGTGTCGAAAGGGCCACAGATAGTCCTCTCCAGGGTGCATCCCAATTTCCTGGTCAAGCTCTTCGAGCTGGAAGTCCCCGAAGTGGCGGAGAGGATAGTGGAGATAAAGGCAGCCGCAAGGGAGCCTGGGGAAAGGGCCAAGATAGCGGTGTCATCAACGGATCTCGATGTGGATCCCGTTGGCGCCTGCGTGGGCATGAGGGGCTCGAGGGTCCAGAGTGTGGTCCAGGAACTGAGGGGGGAGAGGATAGACATAATTCCGTGGTCAGCGGATCCAGCTAAATTCGTCTGCAATGCTCTCGCTCCAGCGGAGATAACCAGAGTGCTAGTGGACGAGGAGAACAAGACCATGGAGGTTGTAGTGCCGGACGAGAAGCTCTCTCTGGCAATAGGAAAAAAGGGACAGAACGTCAAACTCGCCTCCAAACTCACGGGCTGGAAGATAGATGTCATAAGCGAAAGCAAGATGCAGGAGAGAAACGAGGCAGCGAGACGCTCCCTGAGGGAAATCCCCGGAATAGGGGATATGACCGTGGAGATCCTGTTCCTGGAAGGTTACAGATCAGCCGAGGAGGTGGCAAGGGCCACCGAAGAGGAGCTAGCCCAGATAGAGGGAATAGGTCCAGAGAAGGCCAAGACACTTCTCCAGGCTGCGAGGAGCCTGATGGAACAGAAGAGCAAGGCAAAGGCTAAGGAGGATGCGGCCAATCTTGAGACACTCGATGGAGTGGGGCAGAGGACTGCCGAGCTCCTCGTGGAGCACGGCATAAAGAGCGTGGAGCAGCTCAAGGGAACCCCGGTCGAGACCCTAGTGGAGATACCAGGAATAGGGGAGAAGAAAGCGGAGCAATTGCTGAGGGCAGCTGAGCGCGCTTTGGAGGCCCGAGACAGGGTCCAGGAGGAAGACAGGGCAAGCCGGACAGGATCCGACCTGCCCGAGGGATGATGGGGGAAAGGATCTCATGCCAATGAAGGTTTTCGAGCTGGCCCAGGAATATCAGATCGATCCAAAGGTGCTCCTCAATCACTTGAAAGAGCTCGGTGTCTTTGTCTCGAGCCACATAAGCATACTCAACGACGAGGAAGTGGCCAAAGTGCGGGCCACAATCTCCCACATCCAGAAGAGACAGAAGGCTGCCCAAAAGAAGCCCAAACCCACGGTTGTGCGGAAGAAGGCAGCTGAAGTGACACAGGAGGCCCTGGAGAGACCCCAAGAGGAAGAGGCCCAAAAAGGAGAAGAGCTCCAACTCGAGGCCGTCCAGGCCCAAAAGCCAGAACCAGAGCCTGTCGAGAAAATCGTCCCTGAGGAGCGGAGGGAGGAGAAGGAAGCCAAGGAAGAAAGGGAGCCGACAAAGGAGGAAGTAGCCCAGCTCAAAGAGATGCCCAGGCCCAAAAGGCAGTGGAAGGAACAACCAGCCATCATTATAAGAAGACCCGCCCCCGTTGGGCCCAGTCCCGAAGAGAGAGAGAAGAGGGAGGAAGAGCCGGCGGCCAAGATTCAGGAGCTCGCAACCAAGCCAAGGCCACTTGAGGCCGAGGAGATGCAAAAGACCATTCAGGAAAAGGTGACCTCGCCTCAAGAGGCAGCTCCCACCCCCTCGAGGGCTCAAGAGGAACCCAAGATTCCGAAGCCCAAAGAGCTCAGGCCAGAGAGGCCAACTCGGAGAGAGCCCCTTCACGAGCCGGCCAAGATCCTTCACAGGCCTAGGCCGGAGCAAGGGGAAAGACCATCCCCATCTCTGGTTGTGGCCAAGCCCTCTGAAGAGAAGGCAGAGAGGCCAATTCCGCTTCCTGAGCCAGAGCCTTGGGCACCCAAGAAAAAAGTCCTCAAGGCCTTCGAGGTCATAACCCAGGAGAGGCCCGGTAGGGGAAAGATCAAGAAGAAAGAGGTGATACACCTCAGGGCAGAGCTGGAGGAGAGGGAACGGGAGAGGGGGCTTCCCTTCAGGCCAGCCAAGAAGAAGGAGGAAAAGAAGACCGAGATAACGGTCCCCAAGGCCATAAAGAGAAAGATCAAGGTAATGGAATCCATAACCGTGGGCGAGCTGGCCCGTCGCATGGGGGTCAAAAGCAGCGAGGTCATCAAGAAGCTCCTATCCCTGGGGGTCATAGCCACGGTGAACCAGATGCTCGATCCCGATGAAGCTGCCCTGGTGGCAAGTGACTTCGGTTACGAGGTGGAGAGGGTCTTGAGCAGGGCAGAGGAGCTCCTGGAGGAGGCCGAGGCCCCAGAGGCCGAAGCCAACCTGAAACCGAGGCCCCCTGTGGTGACAGTGATGGGTCATGTGGACCATGGAAAGACATCTCTCCTCGATGCCATCCGACAGACCCACGTCACGGAACAAGAGGTCGGGGGCATAACACAGCACATCGGGGCCTATCAGGTGGAGATAAAGGGCCAGACCATCACCTTCCTGGATACCCCAGGTCACGAGGCCTTCACCTCCTTGAGGGCAAGAGGTGCCCAGGTCACGGACATAGTGGTTCTGGTCGTCGCAGCAGACGACGGGGTCATGAACCAGACCAAGGAGGCCATAGATCACGCCAGGGCAGCAGGGGTTCCCATATTGGTGGCCATAAACAAGATAGACAAGCCCAATGCAGACCCTGAGAGGGTCAAGCAGGAGCTTGCTGCCTTGGGCCTGGTTCCTGAGGCTTGGGGGGGCGATACCATATTCTGCGAGGTATCGGCCAAGAAGCACATAAACATAGACGTCCTCCTGGAGAACATACTCATTCTGGCCGAGGTCCTGGAGCTCAAGGCCAATCCTGACAGGCCCGCAAGAGGGACCATAATAGAGGCAAGGCTGGACAAGAGAAGAGGGCCACTGGCCACGGTCTTGGTCCAGGAGGGAACCCTCAGGGTGAACGATGCCTTTGTGGCGGGGATGTACTCCGGGAAGGTCAGGATGATGCTGGATCACCTGGGGAGAAGAGTGGAGGAAGCTGGCCCATCCACCCCGGTGGAGGTCGTCGGGGCCTCGGGCGTCCCGACTCCAGGGGAGAAATTCTGGGTCGTGGCGGACGAGAAGGAGGCCAGGGATATAGAGATATTCAGGCGTGAGAAGATGAGAAGGGAGGGCATGGCCCAGGCCGGAAGGATATCCCTGGAGAAGCTCAAGGACCAGATGGAGGCGGGAGAAGTCAAAGAGCTGCCAGTGGTCCTCAAGGGAGACGTGCAGGGCTCCGTGGAGACCATAAGGGATACCCTCTTGAGGATGGGTGGCGAGAAGATCAAGATCAATGTCCTCCATGCATCCGTAGGGGGCATCACGGAGAACGATGTGAATCTCGCAGCTGCCTCCAATGCGATAATAATAGGCTTCAATGTCAGGCCCGAGGCGAGGGCTCAGGCATTGGCAGAGGAAGTAGGGGTGGACATAAGGCTCTACAACATCATCTACGAACTCATGGAAGATGTGGAGCGAGCCCTGAGGGGGATGCTCGAGCCCACGAAGAGGGAGATCCTCCTCGGAAGGGGAGAGGTTGTCCAGATCTTCAAGATATCCAAGGTGGGGACGGTGGCCGGGACTGTGGTGAAGCAAGGGAAGATAGTGAAGAGTGCCAAGGCCAGGCTCATAAGGGACAATGTGGTCGTGTACGATGGAAGGATAGGGAGCCTGAGGAGATATCAGGACGATGTGAGGGAGGTGCCTGAAGGGCAGGACTGTGGAATCCACCTCGAGAACTACAACGACGTGAAGGTGGGGGACATCATAGAGTCTTACGAGATAGAGGAAGTGGCTCCGGAAATCTGAAAGGGACTCCTTCGCCACAGACTCGAGACGAACTCAGAAGAGGGGAGAGATCATGGTCGTGGGTGTTGGCAGAATCCACCTCATTCTGCATGACAATCATTCCCTCAAGGGCAAGAGGCAGGTGGTGAGGAAGACCATAGAGAGGGTGAGAAGTCGATTCAGCGTTGCCTTGGCAGAAGTGGGAGATCAGGACCTTTGGCAGAGCATAAAGCTCGGCTTGGCGGTCGTGGGTCCGGATGGCAGAGTGGTGCAGTCGGTCATGGACAGGGTCGTCAATTTCATCGAGGAGCTCTCTTTGAGCGAGGTCGTCAACGTGGAGACAGAGCTCCTCCATTTCGGGGACCATGGGAGCTGAGAGGCGAAAGAGGATTGGGGTCCGCATAAAGGAGGAGATAAGCGAACTCCTCTTGAGAAAGGTGAGGGATCCGAGGATAGGCTTCGTCACAATAACCGATGTGGAGCTGACCACGGATCTCAGGAGGGCGACTGTGTTCTATAGCGTCATGGGCGATGAGGAGGAGAGATCGAGGGCTGCCCAGGGGCTGAGGAGCGCCTGCGGTTTCATAAAGAGGGAGATGGCCTCAAGACTCAACCTCAAGTTCATGCCGGATATCGTCTTCGCCCTGGACACTTCCTTCGAGGAGATGGATCGCATGGAGAAGGTCTTCAGACAGTTGCAGAGGGAGCGGCGGGAGAATGAGGACTGAGGAGATGATAGCTTCCGCCATAAAGCACGGAGAGAAATTCCTCGTAGTATCCCACATGAATCCCGACGGCGACGCAATCGGCTCTTCCATCGGGCTTTCTCTGGTCCTGGAATCCATGGGGAAGCGAGTCTTCACGTACAACGAGAGTGCGGTCCCAGCGCTCTACAGGTTCATTCCCCACTCCCAAAGGATAACCCAGGAGCTTCCCCGAGAAGAGGTGGATGTGACCTTTGTCCTCGATTGCTCCACAGAGGAGCGAGTAGGGGAGAAGTTCAAGGAATTCGCGGGGAAAGGATTGGTTGTGGTGGCCGATCACCATCCCCCTTCAGCCCCCATGGAAGGACTCCACCTCATCCGCACCGATGCATCGGCAACGGCGGAGCTCATCTACGATATACTGGCCGAATTGGACGTCCCACTTTCTCCGGAGAGCGCAACTGCCCTCTATGTGGCCATAATGACCGATACTGGCTCTTTCAAGTTCTCCAATACGACCTCGAGAGCGCTGGAAGTGGCAGCTCAGCTCCTATCCTTCGGGGCGAACCACAGGCTGATAGTGGAGCACATTTACGAGAGCTTTCCTCCGGAGAGGTTCAGATTGATGGCCATGGCCCTCGGCACCCTCCATTTCCTGAAGGAAGGAAAGGTGGCATCGGTCTGGGTGACCCGCTCCATGTTTCAGGAGGCCCGAGCCAATGACGAGATGACCGAGGGATTCGTCGACATTCCACGCTCCATAAGGGGGGTGGAGGTCGCCATGCTCCTCAGGGAAAAGGATGGGTGCGACATCAGGGTGAATCTACGGTCCAGGGGTAAGGTGGATGTAGCTGATATCGCTTCCAGATTCGGAGGTGGGGGGCATCCCAATGCAGCTGGCTGCACCCTGAAGGGGTCCCTGATCGAGGCCGAGGAATGCCTTCTCAAGGCCTTGGAGGAGGCCATGGGGTGAAGGGCTTCGAGGATGGGGGAGTTTTGCTTGTGGACAAGCCCCCAGGGGTGACATCCTTCGGGGTAGTGGAGAGGGTGAGGCGGTGGTCCGGGATAAAGAAGGTGGGCCATACAGGGAGTCTGGATCCCTTCGCCACGGGCCTTCTGGTACTGTGCCTTGGGAAGGCCACAAGGCTATCCCAGTACATAGTGAGCTGGGACAAGGAATACGAGGGGGTCATCTCTCTGGGTGTGGAGACGGATACCGATGACGCAACGGGAAAGGTGGTGGCGAGGGGAGATTACTCTGGCTTGAGGGAGGAGCAGATCGAGAAGGCTCTCGAGGGATTCAGGGGAAAGATAGAGCAGATGCCCCCTGTCTTCTCTGCCAAGAAGCTCTCGGGAGTTCCCTCTTACAGGAGGGCAAGAAGGGGAGAGGTTTTGAAACTCGCTCCAGTCGAAGTGGAGGTGCACGAATTGGAGCTTCTGGAAGTGGACCTTCCCCAGGTTCGCTTCAGGGCCAAGTGTTCCAAGGGAACCTATATGAGATCTCTGGCGAGGGACCTGGGCAGGGTCCTGGGTTGTGGGGGACATCTCGCCTCCTTGAGAAGGGTTGCCATAGGCCATCTCAGGGTGGAGGAGGCCATAGGCTTGTGGGAATTGAAGGAGAGGAGGGCGATGGGTCTCGGGCATCTTCTCTGGCCCATAGAGAAGGTCCTGGGCATATGGCCCACATGCAGGCTTTCTTCCCCTTGGAGCAGATTGATCCGCCACGGCCAGGCCGTGCCAATGGAAGCGCTCGACGGGGCTCAGAAGGATCTTGCCGCAAAGGCTGACAGGGTCCTGATCGCGGATGAGGCCGGAAGGCTTCTAGCCATAGGATCTGTGAGGGGAGATGGCCCTTCGAGGAGGCTTCACCCCGAACAGGTATTTCCGTGGGAAATGGCCGAGGACAGATCCGTAGGTTCGGGCTGAAAAAATTTTCACCACCACTGAAAGGAGGTCGGAGAAGTGTCGCTTGATGTGGAGAGGAAAAGGGAAATAATCGAGAAGTTCAGAAGGCACGAGTCGGATACGGGATCGCCTGAGGTGCAAATAGCTCTTCTCACAGAGAGGATAAATCACCTGACCGAGCATTTCTCGATCCACAAGAAGGATCACCATTCCCGAAGAGGGCTCATGAAGCTCGTAGGGCAGAGGAAGAGGCTTCTGGACTATCTGAGGTCCAAGGACGTGAACCGTTACCGTGCTCTCATCCAGGAGTTGGGCCTGAGGAAGTGATCCGGAAGACATCTGGCACCGAAAAAAGGAGAAGGTATGATCGCCAAGGTCAATAGAGAGGTTGGCGGCCGCATTCTGGCCATGGAGACTGGCCGGTTGGCCAGACAGGCCCATGGGGCTGTTTGGGTTCAATACGGGGACACTGGCCTTCTTGTGACCGCTGTCTCGGATAGGATGAGGGAAGGAGTGGACTTCCTCCCCCTCACGGTGGACTACCAAGAGATGGCCTATGCTGCAGGCAAGATCCCCGGAGGATTCTTCAAGAGGGAGGGCCGTTCGTCGGACAGGGAGATTCTCGTCTCCAGGCTGATAGACAGGCCCATACGCCCCCTCTTTCCCAAGGGATACTTCTGGGAGGTCCAGGT
>JAPWUY010000055.1 GCA_028275295.1 Thermodesulfobacteriota bacterium
TAGGCTCTCCAAGCCCTCTCCCTGAGGTCTCCGTCCTCCTCCTTGGAGGCGTAATCTCTGAGCCAGAGGATCGAATCCAGATCCGTTGCAACTGGATGGGATGCGAATATGGCGCCAGTTCTCTGGATTTCTGAAAAGCCCTTCTTTATCGCCAGGCACTGCTCCGAAAGCTCTCTCAGAAGAGCTTCCAAGTCCAAGAGGATGGCCTCGAGATAACCACTTCCCATTGGCTTTTCTTCCTTTCCAGAGGAGACTCAGATGGTATCTTCCTGATACACGTTGGCGATACAGCAAAGGAAAGTCACGCTTTCCTCATGGCTCAAATTTTTCATGCTGTGGGGTTCCATGCTGGGGATGTAGACGAAGTCATTGGGTCCCAGAATGTGCTCCTCGATTACCTGGTCAGTTTGGGGATCGTGCTTGAGGCATTTGACCGAGCCAGTCAGGATATACATGGTCTGATGGTAGAAGTGATTGTGGATGGGTATCTCGCCAGATGGTCCAATGGTGAAAAAGCGAAGACCGTACTCTGGTGCCCCTTCGGGCCCAGCCTGGGAAAGCCACCTTATCCAGACATCCTTCACTGGAAGGTGTCTGCCCTTGTAAGGGTATGTCTCGATCTTCTCTTCCTGCCTCTCGGTGACGTTGAAGACCTCCATGAACTTCCTCCTCATCGAGCCTTTTTGAGTCGTCTACCTCCAAGTATAACCCGACGGAGGAGAAAAGAAGAATGCCAAGGTTCCACCTCGATACGAGGGGCGGGCTCGCACGCCCGCAGGGAAGGCCTAGGCTTGACCCGAGCATGTCCCCACTAGGCCCCGAGGCGTTGGTTCAGCCTTTGATCACGATGCCATGCCCTCATAGGCGTCCGGCCGGTAATCGCGGACGCACAGAGTGCGTCCCTCCGAGAAAAACCGCCCTCCGCGTTAGCCCTGGGTCTTCCCCGCTAGGCCGTCTCCCCCTGGCTCGCCCCCCTGGAGGGGCGGGCTCCGCACGCCCGGAAGGACACGATTGGCTTCCCCCGGGCATGTCTCCGTAGGCCACCAGGCGTGCGCTCACCTTTCGATGCTCATGCCATACCCGGGCTAGCGTACGGCCTTGCCACACGGGCGCGGAGACCGCGCCCCTCCGAGAAGACTCCCTCGGCGTCATCTCCGACCTTTCCCCGCTAGGCCATCCATGCTGTGCTAGTCCCCCCCGGAGGGGCGGGCTCCGCACGCCCGGAAGGAAGGCTCGGGCCTCATCGGGGCATCTCCCTATCGGGGCCCGGGCCGCTCGCCTGGCCATCTCGGCTAATGAAATGCCTCGGCAAGGGGACGGCCTTTCGATGCGGGCGCACACAGTGCGCCCCTCCGAGAAAATCGGCTTTCGCCCACTCCTGATCGCACCCTTGCAGCCAATCCTTGTCGGGCAAACCTCCCGCGGAGGGGCGGGCTCCGCACGCCCGTAAATGAGGGTTTGCTTCCACCGGGGGGTGGCCCCGTTAGGCCCCCGGGCCTTCGATTGCCCCCGTTGATCATGTCGTGCCTCGGTTTGGGTACGGCCTGGCAATGCGGGCGCACAGAGTGCGCCCCTCCGAGAAGACTCCCTCGGCGTCATCTCCGACCTTTCCCCGCTAGGCCATCCCCGCTCGGATCACCAGTCCCCCGGAGGGGCGGGCTCCGCACGCCCGCAAGAACTGCATGACGCCAACCCATATGTCGCCTCCTTTTGGCCACCAACCTTTCGCGCGCCCGTCCGTAATCATGACGTCCTCCGGTTTGCGTCCGGTCCGTATTTGCGGACGCGGAGACCGGGTCCCTCCGAGAAAACCACCTCCCGCGTTCTCGGGGCCTCATCTCTCAAGGCCGGACAACGTCGGCTCGGCCACCCCCCCCGGAGGGGCGGGCTCCGCACGCCCTCAAGGAAAGGCATGAGGTTCACCCGGGCATGCCCCCGTCAGGCCACCGGGTGTTCGCTTGCGCATCGGCTCGGAGTCCAATGCCTTGGCATTCGTACAGCGGTACGATGCGGGCGCACAGAGTGCGCCCCTTATATGTCGCCAGCCAACTGTCCGCAGGCTGCGAGAATATCCTCTCCGTGGCTCCATCTTATGGGTGCGGTGTAGCCCGATTCCGCCAGAACCCTCTGGAAGGCCACTATCTTCTCCTCCGAGGGTCTCTCGAATGGGGAGCCAGGATAAGGGTTATGGGGGATCAAATTCACCTTGCAGGGGATTCCTCTGAGGAGCTTGGCGAGCCTCTTGGCATCCTCGAGGGAGTCGTTCACTCCCTTGAGGAGAACGTACTCGAAGGTTATGCGATTTCTGGGGGCGAGGGGCAACTCCCGACAAGCCCTGAGCAGTTCACTCAAGGGATACTTCCTGTTTATGGGCATGAGAAAATTTCTCTGCTCGTCCGTTGTGGCATTCAGTGAAACTGCTATGGAGATGCCGAGGGATTCCTGGCCCAGCCTTCTCAATTCCGGGACGAGGCCGCAGGTGGAGATGGTTATTCTCCTCTTGGAAATGTCGAGGGCTCGGGGGTCGAGCATTATTCTCACTGCCCGAAGGACGGCCTCGTAATTGGCCAGAGGTTCCCCCATTCCCATGAATACCACGTTTCTCACAGGGGTATTCTGGATAAGCCTCCTCGCCATCACCACTTGCTCCACAATCTCCCATGTCCTCAGGTTTCTCCTTGCGGGCAGGGATGCAGTCCTGCAGAACTTGCATCCCATGGAGCATCCAACCTGCGCCGAAACGCATTGGGTGAGATGGTCCTCCTCCCAGATGATGACGGTCTCGACTGTGAGGCCATCCTCTAGTCCCAGAAGCCATTTTTCTGTCCCATCCGATGCGACCTGCCTCCTGAGGAGCTCAAGCTCTCCTATGAGACATCTTTGGGCCAAGAAAGCCCTGTCCTCTTTGGAGACATCCGTCATTTCCTCGAAGCTCAAGGCCTTCCGGCCATAGATCCACTTGAGCACCTGGGCAGACCTGTACGTTTTGAGCCCAAAGGAGTCAAAAAGCTCCTTCACTTCCTGAGGCAAAAGGTCCTTGAGAACCGGAAGGCCTCCCGAAGAAGAGACGAATTCTGCCCCTGGCCCTTCCAAGAAGGGACGCTCCCCCTTTTCTTCCGGAGATAGGCTACCTCTGCCTCGGAGCGCAGGTTCCTCCTCGACGGAAATGCCCTTATCCGAGGATATAGCACGGCGGTTTCCCGGCAATAGCCGGGGATCCTTTTTAAGCTGTGTCACTCCAAAATGGCCAGGACCTGATCTCCTTCAACTGCGTCGCCTGCCTCGACCTTTATCTCCTTGACAGTGCCGGCAGCCGGTGCAACTATCGGCATCTCCATCTTCATGGCTTCCAGGGTGAAGAGCTCGTCATCTTCCTGGACAGAATCTCCCACCTTCACCTTCACCTCGATTATCTTTCCCGCCATAGGTGCTGTTATCTCTGTAGCCAACCCTCGCCTCCTCCTTCTCTCTTCGAGACATCCGAAAACCGGTTCTACTCCCTCCCCCGATTCAACCTTTTATGACCCTGGGCAGGATCATCTGATGGTGGGGGCAGAACGACTTGGGATTCTGATACACACAGCCTGTGAATGCGACCATGTACTTCCTTATGTCGGCAAAGGAGACTATTTCGTCCACGAACCCCATCTTGGCGCAATAGGCTGGTCTGGACTTCTCGTAGTAATGTCGTGCCAGTTCATTCATCTTGTCAATGATGGGCTGAAGCGGCCGCCCCGCATCCTTCTCCTTCACCAATCTCCTGGCATACGTTGCCACAGCCGCTGTCTCGCCATGCATGACGTATATCTCAGTCGTTGGGGTGCCCAAGGTGAAGGCGTTGTGATTGTTGGCATTGGGCCCGCCCATTATGTAATGAGCAGCGGCAGTGCCCTTTCGCAGCACAACCAGCATCATGGGAATATCCGTCTGCTCTATGGAATAGATGAGGGCCTGTCCCAAGGCCAGGAGCTCTGCCTTCTCGGCGTAATCCCCGACATCTATTCCCGTTGTGTCCTGGAACCATATGATGGGAATCCTATCCCTCCCGCAGAGGGTCACGAACTCGTTCATCTTTATGAGCCCTTGCCGATAGAGCTTTCCCCCTATACCTGGATATGGAGCATATTCGGGATAGCCCTTGGGCATGAACCCCTGGCGATTGCCTATAATTCCAACCAAGTATCCGTCCACCTTTGCCAAGCCGGTGTACACCTCTGGGCCATAATCGGGTCTGAACTCCATGTGCTCGCTGTTGTCCGTGAGGCGAGCTAGTACTTCCTCGAAACTGTACGAGGCCTTCTGGTTGAATGGGACTATCCTCTCGATCTCCTCTGGGGGAAAACGAGGCTCTGCTGGTTCAGCTACCCTGAAGAACCTGGGATTGTAAGCTGGCATCTCGCTCATATGCTTCTTGAGGGCGTCGAGGACCCCTTCCTCGGTATCGTAAACCTCTCGGAAAAAGCCCGTCGCCCCGTAGTGTATCTCCACTCTCCCAGGAGGCGCCTCCTTGAACTTCCTCGTTGCCTCTATGATCTGCTCCGCCCCCTCCTCATCGAAATACCCCTTGGGGCTCATGCCGCTGACTATACCACCACCTCCCACTGCTATGTTGGCATTCTTGTGGGCGATGAGATAAGTAGGGCTTATTCCCTGATACCCTCCTCCTGCTGGGTTGGTTCCCCAAATGCCCGCCAGAACGGGGATCCCCAACTTCTCTAGCTCTGCATGGCGATAAAAAGGAGTCCCATTTCCTCTCCTGTTGGCATAGACCTTTTCCTGTTCCGGGAGCTTGACCCCGCTGCAATTGACCAGCCACACAAGAGGAACATGGAGCCTCTTGGCCAGGTCCGTGACCCGAAGGATATTCTCTGCCTGGCCTGCCACCCATGCCCCAGCCCAGACCTTGTTGTCGAATCCTATGATAACTGCCCACTTCCCGCTTATCTTTCCGATCCCGTCCACGACTCCGGTTGTCCCAGATTCCTCGTCCATGGGATCGAAAAGGGTGTGGAGGGGACACCAAGTTCCTGGGTCCACGAGGTATTCCAGCCTCTGGTATACGGTCCATTCACCCCGCGCGTTGAGCTGCTCAGCGGGAAGCCCTGCATTCTTGACCTTCTCTATCCTCTGGGCCAAATCCCTTTCCACTTCCCTGATCTGTCTTACACTCTCCTCGCTCTTCTTTATCTGAGCCTCGGTGAGAGGCTTTCCAAGTGGGGTCATCTTCTTGAAGTAAGGCCACATGAACTCTTCCCCCCTTTTGCACTTTTTATCAGCGATTGGCTTTCCTTATTCCGAGGCGGTCGAGGGCTATTATCATCTTCTGGATGTTTGCTGTTCCCTCCACTATTTGATAGAGAACGGCATCCCTGTAAAAGCGGGCGACCGGATATTCAGTGGAGTAGCCATATGCCCCGAGTATCTTCATGGTGGAGTGGGCGGCCCTGGCCACAACCTCCCCTGCAAAGTACTTGGCATAGGAGGTCTCGAGGGTGTTGCCCAGTTGGCCCTGATCCTTCTGCCAAGCTGCTTTGTAAGTTAGAAGCCTCGCAGCCTCGATCTCGACAGCCATGTTAGCTATTAGCTCCTGGTTCATCTGGAACTGACCCACTGGCTGTCCGAACTGAACCCTCTCATTGCAATACTTGATTGCGACATCTAGACAAGCTTGGGCAAGCCCAACCCCGCCTGCTGCGCAAGAGAGCCTTGTCTGGTTCAAAGAGGAGAAGACTATCTTCACCCCGTCGCCCAGGCTGCCGAGCAAGTTCCCCTTGGGAACCTTGGCATCTTCGAACACTATTTCGCCTGTGGGAGAGGAGCGTGTGCCCATCTTGTCCAGGGGCCTGGTGGTGATACCCGGAGTGGTCTTGAGGTCCACCACAAAGGCCGAAAGACCTTTGCTCCCGGCATCCTTGTCGTGATAAGCATAGAGGATGCATACGTCAGCAACGTGGGCATTGGTGATCCATGTCTTGGACCCATTGACCAAGAAGTGGTCACCCTTGTCTATGGCGGTTGTCTTCATGGCCATGACATCCGAGCCAGCGTTGGGCTCGGTGATTCCGAAGCAACCCAGCCACTCCCCGGAGATGAGCTTCTCGATGTATTTCCTTTTCAGCTCCTCGCTTCCGTACCGGTAAATGGTATAAGCTGTCCCGCAGCTCTGCATGTTGAAGGTTACCCTGAGGGAACTGCTCGCCCGAGAGATTTCCTCTGTTATCAGGGTCATGGCCAGAAACCCAGAGTTTGTCCCACCGTATTCCTCCGGGATTATGCAGCCGTAAAACCCCAGCTCCCCCATCTTCAGGACCAACTCCCTGGGGAAGTAGTGTTCCTCATCCCATTTGTCAGCATAGGGAGCGATCTCCGTCTCCGCAAACTTCCGGGCCATTTCTTGAATCGCCTTGTGCTCCTCGCTCAGCTGGAAATCCATTTTCGGGAGACCTCCTAGGTGGTTGTCTGCCCCCAGAGGGACACTGGTACATCCTTTGCTTATAAAGGCTCGAAGCCCCTTCTGTCAATATCTGGCTAGCTCCTCACCCCTCGCATCCCATCATTTGTCGAAGAGTTTCTGGATCTCCCCCGGATCCGTCGTAGTCTGCAATGCCAGCATCGTGAGAATTCTCGCCTTTTGGGGAGGGAGGTCATCTGCCATTACCGCTCCCAAGTCCTTGAGGGTCTTCCCTCCTCCCTTGAACCCATAGACGGGGAGGACTCGGCCGGTCCATACCCTCGTGGATATGACCACCACAACCCCTTTCTCTATAGCCTCCTTTATCGCCTCGTACATGGGCACATTGACATTGCCCCATCCCAATGCCTGAACCACTACGGCCTTCGCTCCCGCAGCCACTGCTGCCCTCAACATATTTCCGTTGGCCCCAGCATACATGGGCACTATTTCCACGTAAGCCAGTTCCTCTTTCACGAGGGGTATGTGTTGTCTGCGGGTTGGTATCCTATAGAATATGACCCGATCTGAATCCACAACGCCCAGAAAGCCAAAATCTCCCGACCTGAAGGTCTCCACACTGGATGTGTGACCCTTTGTAACTTCCCTCGCTGCATTTATCTGATTGTTGAGGGCGACCATCACCCCCTTGCCCTTTGCGTCCGGGGAGACGCAGATCCGCACGGCATTGAGGAGATTGCGAGGGCCGTCGAAGTCTCTCTCGGAGGCGTTCCTCTGAGCCCCTATGAGCACGATGGGTTTTTCCCTGTTCACAGTCAGGTCGAGAAAATAGGCCGTCTCCTCTATGGTGTCAGTTCCGTGGGAGATCACAACCCCTGCAACTTCGGGCCTATCCAGGGCCTTGATTACCTCTTTTTGAAGTTTTACCCACAGAGCTGGCTCCATGTAGTCCGAAGGGATGTTGGAGAAGTTCACGACCTCTATCGCTGCATGATCCGCGATCTCCGGCACTGTTGCGACCAGATCCTCGCCGCTTATGGCCGGAACAGGTGCCTTCTTTTCGGGATCTACCTTCATGGCGATGGTTCCGCCAGTGGCTATAAGGACTACTTTTGGTTTTTGAGATGCTAGGGATTTCGATGATGTCCCTGCGAGGCCGAAAGAAAACGTGGCTGCAAGCACCAAGAACACTCCAAGTCGTCTCCCTCCCATGGCTGCCCCCCTATTTCTCATGGCTTGGAAAGATCCCAAGGATCTACCGGTAGCAAGGGTACTCTAAGAACCAACCTCTCACTCTGTCAAGCCACCTTCAGACACAAGGACTCGCCACGAGGGGAATCTCGATTGAGAGCCCACTACGAAAGCGAACTGGATCATAAGCCCCCTCGATATCTCCGAGCTCAGGGTCCTGTTTCCGATAAGCAAAGAAAGCTCCCTATTGTGGACCCGGCTTGACAGGGAGCGGAGACTGTAGTAGAAAAAAGCCGCTTTCTGCCCTTTAAGGAAAGCGCATGCTTCGAGAGACAATCTATCTGCAACTGAGACTCTGAGTTTAGAGAGCCGAGGGGCCACAAAGGGGGTTTTGTGCCCAAGAGGGCAGAAATTTTTCGAGGAGGTGGAGACATGAAGAGGGGATTGGTGGTATTCGCTTCGGTGGCATTGGTTCTGGCACTTGCCGCAACAGGCAGTGCCCAACAGAAGGTCTTCAAGTGGAAGGCCCAGGGGTTTGTTCCGGCTGGTATGCTCTACCACGAGACCATGGTGAGGACTGCTGAGGAAGTGAAGAAGGTGACCAACGGAAGAGTGATCTGGGAGGTATTCCCCGCCGGTGCTCTGGTTCCGCCATTCGAGGGGCTCAAGGCAGTGAGCGACGGGATTTACGAGGTCAATTTCGGTTACACTGGCCAGTGGGTTGGAAAGATCCCGGTTGCACCTCTGTTCACAGCCGCT
>JAPWUY010000056.1 GCA_028275295.1 Thermodesulfobacteriota bacterium
CCCACACCCCCCACCCAGAAGCGGGCAACCTCCTCCCTCAATTCCTCCTCCCAAATGGTGCGGGATGTGAGATCGACCCTGAGTATCCTTCCTGCATAGCCGAAGATCGCCATTGTCCATATCCTCCTGGAGCATGCTTCCCTGAGCCATCAGGCCCCTGGAGAAGCCCTAGACGAGAGAAAATATTATCCCCCAAAGACCTTTCTCCATCGAGAGGCCCGAGCCCCTCGTGATCCATTGGGGCAGAGGGGTCCATGCCCAGAAGATCCCCTTTCGGTTTCCCATCTGGGGGGATTCCAGTGGAAATGCGCGAGGGGCACAGGGTGCTCGGGTAATTGAGCCCCTAAGGTGAGGGGATCTCTCGAAAAATCCGGGCTCGATTTTTAATCTCGGGGACGGTCTCTCCCTCGATAAAAGGGGAGCCGTGGGGTTTTCCGGCCACCATGGGATCACAACCTGTTCTACCCGGTCAAAAAGCCCGGGCTCACGCAAAGAGCCCATCCCCTTCGCTTCCTATACCCTGGGGCTCAGGCGAGGCCTTGAGGGATTTTCCCTCGCACCCATGAGGATCATGTGATCCCCAAGAGAAGCTTTCTCAGGAAAGGGCTGCCTTCTCCTTTTTGAAGACGTAAACGGGCTCCTCTGTGCCCTTTATCACCCCTGGGGTGATTATGCACTCCACGAGTCCCTCAAGGTCTGGGAGGTTATACATGATGTCCAGCATGGCCTTTTCCAGAATGGTCCTGAGCCCCCTCGCCCCGCTCTTTCTCTGGATAGCCTCCCTGGCAACTGTCACAAGGGTCTCATCCAGGAACCTGAGCTGCACCCCCTCCAGCTGGAAAAGGGCCTGGTATTGCTTCACCAGGGCATTTTTGGGCTCCACTAGGATCCTCACCAGGTGCTCCTCAGTGAGCTCGTCCAGAACTGCCACTATGGGAAGACGCCCCACGAACTCGGGTATCATCCCGAATTCTATCAGGTCCTCAGCTCTCACCTCGTGGAGGGGATGGGTGGTGATCTTCTCCATCTCCCTCTCGGACCGGAAACCCAGAGACCTCTTCTGGATCCTCTGCTGAATTATCTTTTCCAGACCCACGAAGGTGCCGCCGCATATGAACAGGATGTGGGTAGTGTCCACTTTGTGGTATTGCCCTTTCATCCCCTTGGGATGGAGATGCACTACGGTTCCCTCGAGCATCTTGAGGAGAGCTTGTTGAACCCCCTCACCGGATATGTCCCTCCCATTGGCTGAATTCACTATGCGCTTGGCGATCTTGTCCGCCTCGTCTATGTACACGATTCCCTGCTGGGCCCTCTCCTCATCGAAATCAGCGTTTTCGAGGAGCCTCATGATTATGTCCTCGACGTTCTCTCCCACGTATCCGGCCTCGGTTATGGCTGTGGCATCGGCTATGGCGAAGGGAACCTGGAGGATCTTTGCGAGGGTCTGAGCCAGGAAGGTCTTTCCCGACCCCGTGGGGCCTATGAGGAGGATGTTGCTCTTTTCCAGCTCCACGCCCCTCAAGGTCTTGCGGGCCTGGAGCCTCTTGTAATGGTTGTGGACTGCCACAGCGAGGGTCTTCTTGGCCTCTTCCTGACTTATGACGTATTCATCGAGGGCCTTCTTGATCCTGGAAGGTTTAGGGAACCCCCCCGTCCTCTCAGCCCTGAATTCCTCGGCCAGGATCTCGTTGCATATCTGAACGCACTCGTCGCAGATGAAGGCCTCTGTCCCTGAAATGAGCTTTCGGACCTCGTTTTCGCTCTTCCTGCAGAAGGAGCAGTGGAGTCCCAACTCGTCATCGAAAGGTGGCCGCCCCATGAGATCCCCCCAAAGAGTCGCTTTCTCTATGGCTCTTTCTCTTTATACCATGCCCGGAACCCTCAATCAAACCCCACACAATTTCTTTATCGGCTGGAAACCTAATATCTTTAGCCTGGGTCCCCCTCTTCGGCTCGCCTGGACCATCTGCCCCAAGTCCCAGGCTCTCGACCACGATATCTCCTCACTGCCCCGGACCCCCAGCCTCGGTCCCTGAACCCCGAGGGGGTACTTCAGGCCTCGAGCCCCTCACAGGAGTATCTCTCCCGACCTGGAAGGGTCGTATCCTCCTAGCTCGGATACCGCCTTTCGGAATTCCTCGCTTCTTATCACATCAAGTAGGGCGACGATCCCTTCTGTATGGAAAAATCGCTCCGGGATCACAAGATCGTACCTCTCCGACGCTATGGGGACGAAATCCAGCCCCAATGCCCTGGCTGCAGCCAAGATTCCCATACCAGCATCCGCTGTTCCGCTTGCAACAGCGACGGCAACTGCCATGTGGGTATATTCCTCTCGCTCGTACCCCCGGATCTTCTGGGGGTCCACCCCGGCCTTCTCGAGACAGAAGTCCAGTAGCACCCTGGTTCCAGAGCCAGCTTGCCTGTTTATGAAACGGACCTCGGGCCTTGCGAGGTCCTCCACTTTCTCGATCCCCAATGGGTTGCCGGGGGCAACCATCAGTCCCTGCTCCCTGTTGACCAGGTGAACCAGTTTGACCGGAACCCCTTTCAAATATCTCTCGATGTAAGGGAGGTTGTACTCCCCTGTCCCAGGATCCAGGAGATGGGTCCCTGCCAGATGAGCCTGCCCCTTTCGAATGGCCATGAGTCCACCGAGGCTACCCACATTGCTCGAGGCCAGTCCCCATCCACCCCCTTTGGCCCTCAACATGTCGTTTATGAGATCCAGGGTGAGGTCGTGGCTCCCAATGCTCACCAATGTCTTCCTGAGCTCCTCCGGGGTTCTGAGAAGCTCTACCCATACCTCCTCCCCCTCTCCATAACCCTCGACATTTTCCGGGACCTCCAGAATCCCATCGGCCCTGGTGAGAGTCGTTATGGACCCGGCTCCCCTTGGCAGGGGAGTGGCCATGAGGGAACCGTCCACCTCCCCTAGCCTCACCCTCACGAACTCTCTGAGCCCGACTCGGCACGGGATCTTCCTCGTCACTCTGGCCTTCGCCTTTTGTCTCAGGGGAAGTTCCACTCCCACTAGCCTCTCCAAGGCTGGCTTCACTATCTGCTCGCAGCAGAAGACCGCAGATACTGGATATCCGGGGTTTCCCACAACGGGCTTTCCTCGAACTATCGCCAGGATGGTTGGCTTGCCGGGCATCATGGATATGCCGTGGGCTATGATCTCGCCCATCTCCTCCAGGACCCCTATGGTCATGTCCTCGGAGCCAGCAGATGACCCGGCATTGACGATCACCAGATCGGAGACCTCGATTGTACTCGAGACCGCCATTCGGAGTTCATCGGGATCGTCCCTCACGATCTCCCATCTCCTCGGCTCAGCCCCCCAATTCCTCAACATGGCTGAGATGACGAAGCTGTTGAACTCCACTATCTGATCCTCGGCAAGGGAGGAGCTCTTCTCCCACTCCTCCCACTCCACAAGCTCCCGTCCCGTGGGAATTATGGAGACAACTGGTCTCGGCCTGACGAGGACCCTTGTGACCCCTGCTGCCAAAAGAGCCCCTATGTCATAGGCCGAAAGCCTATGGTTTTGAGGAAAAAGGAGTTCCGTGGCGACCACATCCTCTCCCACTCTCCTCACGTTTTCCCATGGATATACGGGAGATTCCAGTTGAATGGTTTGGGGGTCCAATTCCAACACGTCCTCTATCATGACGACTGAATTGGTGCCCCTGGGAAGAGGAAATCCAGTGTTCACGGGGTGGGCATCCCGGCCAACCTGGAGTCTCACGGGATGGTCGGGATGGGCCCCAAAGGTATCCTCCGCCCTGACCGCGTAACCATCCATGGCCGCCAGGTGATTCCTGGGACAAGAGAGCCTGGCGAAGACTGGAGCCGCCGTGACTCTCCCACATGCCTCAACGGCAGGGATCTCTTCGGGTCCTCTGAACCCCCCAACAGGTATCCTCTCCAGAAAGGCCT
Source organism: Thermodesulfobacteriota bacterium (assembly GCA_028275295.1). Classification (GTDB taxonomy): domain Bacteria; phylum Desulfobacterota; class Desulfocorpusculales; order Desulfocorpusculum; family Desulfocorpusculum; genus JAPWUY01. The sequence goes on from JAPWUY010000056.1 coordinate 3,946, forward strand.
CCCTGGCCTCATGGAGGGGTTTCATCCTGAGGTAGATCCTCCTTTTCATGGGAACATCTCCACTTCCACCCACTCTCCCTGATACAGCCCCTCGCACCCTTGATCTATCCGAACAATTCCCTCTGCCCTCACCAAAGTGCCTATGAGGCCAGAGGCTCCCAGAATTGGTTTTGCCCAGAGCTCACCGTCTCTCTCCTCCAGAGCCACCCTCACGAAATCCTCTCGGCCCTGGGCTGAGGCGAGATTCCTCGTGAGCCTGGCCCTGAAAGGCCTGGGCCTATGAGCATAGATCTTGCCAGACAGTCTGTCCAGAAGGGGCCTTCCCAGGAGGTGAAGTATCACCAATGCCGAAACTGGATGACCAGGTAGGCCCAAGATGGCCTTTCGGTCGGCCCTGGCGAGGAGCGTCGGCTTTCCTGGCCTCACGGAAATTCCATGGGCGAGGAGCTCAACCCCAGGAAGGGAGCAAAGGGCATCCATGATGTGATCCCTGGTCCCCACAGAGCTTCCCCCTGACATGATGAGGCAGTCAGCCTCCTCCAGGGCCCATTGGATCCTCTCCCTGAGCAAATCCGGCACGTCTCGAACTATTCCCATCTTTACGGGAATGGCGCCTTCCCTCTCGAGCCAAGCGCTGATAGTGAGGCTGTTTATGTCCCTGACCTGGCCTGGAGCCGGGCTCTGGTCCAAGCCCACGACCTCGTCGCCTGTTGAGAGGACCGCCACCCTGGGTCTCCTGTGAACCTCTATTTCCCGAACCCCCAGGGCAGCCAGAAGACCCAGATCCTGGGGCCTCAAGCTCCAGCCCCCAGGGAGGATCTCCTCCCCCCTTCGCACATCCTCTCCCGGGGCCACCACATTCTCCCCTGGCGCAACGCTTCTGTAGGCCTCGAGGGTCATATCCTCGAACTCCTCGGCATGTTCCACCATGATCACAGCGTCAGCCCCCTCCGGCAACATCCCACCTGTTGGGATCCTCATGGCCTGACCCGGCCCGATGGATCCACTGGGGGCCTCCCCCATCCTTATCTCTCCAATCACCTGGAGCAGGGCAGGCTGGCTGTCCGAGGCTCCGAAGGTATCCCTGGCCCTCACTGCAAACCCATCCATTGTGGCCCTGGGAAAAAGGGGGAAATCCTCGGGGGCTATTATTGGCCTGGACAAGACCCTGTGGAGGCCGTTTTCGAGGGGTATCTCCTCTTCCGGAACGGCCTGGAATGACTGGATCTCCCGGAGGACCTCCTCTCGGCTTCTCACACGGAAAAACCTCATCACCTCGTGCGACCCTCTCCTACGAGATCCAGGGGTATTCCCTCGGTCTCCCTGGAATCCCAGTACTCCTTGGCTATGAGCTGCACCCCGGGATGCTTGATGCGACCTATTATGTCAGCTGTGAGCTTGTGGACACGCATCTCCTCTTCCTTCCTCTCAGAAGGATAAGCCTCGAAGCTCTGGAGGAAAAGACTGAATCTCACTATGTGCACGAGCTCGTGGGTGACCACATAGAGGATCAAGGGAAAGAGTCCGATGGATTTGTCCCTGTCCAGGGCCTCTAGGATCACATGATCTTGGAGGCAGATCTTGTAGAAATCGAAATGCGTGCTCTTGAGTTGGCTCGAGGCGGGCTGGGCCACGTATCTCAGGATCTGGGCGAATGCCTCATCGGTTATCTCTTCTTCCGAGAGCTTCTCCGCTGTCAGGATGTCGTACCTGCATCTCCTCCATTGGCTCGTGGAGTACTTGAAGTAGTCGCTCGTGAGCTCTTCGGCCAGCGCCACCGCTTCCTTCACCGAGGCCATCTGCTCCTTGCTGAACCGAAGGCGTCTTCCAGCGAGGTAGATCAAACCCGCGCTCCATTGCCTCGAGCCACTAGAGAAAAGGCCCTCTCGGAGGAAATCCGGATTCCTTTTGCCTCACTGACCTTTTAAAAGGAGACCTACCGACCAAGGGATAAATCCTGGCGGAGAGACCGGGATTCGAACCCGGGGTAGGGCTTTTGGGCCCTACACTCGCTTAGCAGGCGAGCCCCTTCAGCCTTCTCGGGCATCTCTCCGCTCGAGGGCCCCGTAGGGCCATCCCACTCCCTCATTCACTATAGACCAGGCCTCGGTCTCGAGTCAACGATCTCGCTCCCGTGATTAACCCAAGGCCTCATGGGATGGGCCCATTCCCCGTCCCCTTCCAACCCCCATGTTCCTCTCGAGCCAAGGAGCTGGGTCCAACCCGAGGTCCCTCAAGACCATCTCCATGTCCCCTGGGATGGGCACTTGAAACCAGAGTCTCTCCCCGGAAGATGGATGCTCAATGGAGATCCTCCATGCGTGGAGGAGCTGTCTTTTCACCCTCATGAGGAGATTCTTCTGGGGATCCGGGGAGAGGTCCTTCAATCTCCTTTTCCCACCGTAGAGAGGATCGCCTACCACGGGGTGGCCAATGGAGGCCATGTGGACCCTTATCTGATGCGTCCTCCCAGTCTCCGGGATCACTTTCAGCCAGCTTGTAGTGCCGAGCCAGGCCAGAAGCTCCCACCTGCTCACTGCCTCCTTGGGCTTCCTTGGCCTCGTGGATATCCTCTTGGGGTCCTTCCTGTCCCTGCCCAGTGGGGTTTCCACAGTTCCGCTCCTCTGGCTCATCCTCCCATGGACAAGGGCCAAGTACTCCTTGTGGACCCTCCTCTGGGAGAATTGGCGGGATAGGGCATCGTGAGCCATCTGGGTCTTGGCAACCACCATCACCCCTGAGGTGTCCTTGTCCAGTCTGTGGACAAGTCCAGCCCTCGCCTCTCCTCCCACACCACCTATCTTGGGGCAATGGGCCAGAAGGCCATGGACCAAGGTGGCCGAGAAGTGTCCTGCCCCTGGCTGGACCACAAGCCCTGCTGGTTTGGACAGTACGAGGATCTCCTCGTCCTCGTACACGATGTCGAGCTCCATGGGCTGAGGCACGAGCCTGGGCGGAGCGGCTTCCACCAAGGACACCTGGAGCCTGTCGCCCCTTTTGAGCCTCGCAGAGGCCTTTCCGGGCCTTGCGTTCAATTGCACGAGCCCTTCCTGGATCATGTTCTTTGCCTGGGAACGAGAGATCCCGAGCCTCTTGGAGAGGAAGACATCGAGCCTCTCCTCCAGGTCATCGGAAACCTGAATTTCCAACACCTTCAAATTCGACCTCTAGCCTCCTCACCCATTGCGATGCTTCCCAGTGCCTTTGCCACAATGGGGATATCCCCTTTCTCCATGGTTCTCACATCCAGGATCACCTCGTCCTGGAAGACCCTAGCGATTATGGGAGGATCCCACCCTCTCAAGGCCTTTGCGATCTCATGGGCCCCCATCTCCTCTGATTTCAATGCCACAACCCATGTGGGAAGTTTGGCGAGGGGCATAGCACCACCTCCCACCTTGGAGTGATCCTCCCTCAGCCCTGCAGAGATTCCGGGAGCCTCTTTTCTGATGGAGCGGACCAATGCTCGGGCCTTGGACTTCAGCTCCCCGGATTGGGCGCGTATCATTCTCAGGGTGGGGATGGAATCCATGGCCTCTCGAGGCTCCCAATAGAGCTCCAGTGTGGCTACCATGGCAGCGAGGGTGAGCTTGTCTATCCTAACAGCCCTGGCTAGGGGATGGGCCTTGATGAGGTCCAGGAGATCCTTTCTCCCCAAGATTATTCCAGCCTGAGGCCCCCCAAGGAGCTTGTCCCCACTGAAAGTGACTATATCGGCACCCTTCTCCAGGGCTTCTTGAACAGTGGGCTCCCCTTCGTCCACATAGGTCCTGAGATCCACGAGGCATCCGCTACCCAGATCGTACATGACGGGTATCGAGGCCCTTCTCCCTATCTCGACCAGCTCCTCCAGGCTGACCTCTTGGCTGAATCCCACGATTCGGTAATTGCTCGTGTGGACCTTGAGAAGGAGCGCTGTTCGTTCTGTTAAGGCCCTCTCATAGTCCCTGGGACGGGTCTTGTTGGTCGTGCCAACCTCCACGAGGTGCGCCCCGCTTTGGGCCATGACCTCTGGCATGCGAAAGGAACCCCCAATTTCCACGAGTTCCCCCCTGGAGACGATCACCTCCCTTCCCTTGGCAAGGGCACTGAGGCTGAGGAGCACAGCTGCGGCATTGTTGTTCACTATCGCCGCTGCCTCTGCCCCGGTAAGGCGCCTCAAGAGACCCTCTATGTGAGACTGTCTTGAGCCCCTTTTCCCCTCCCTCAGATCATACTCCAGATCAGAGTACCTCGAGGCTATTTTCCCGATTGCCTCCACCGCATGAGGGGCGAGGGGGGATCTCCCCAAGTTCGTGTGGACTATGACCCCAGTCGCGTTTATGAGGGGCCTGAGCCCCCAGGAGACGGTCCTCGACACTTCCCCCGAAAGCCTCTCCAACCACTGGGCCCTTGACCTGGGGAGGG
>JAPWUY010000057.1 GCA_028275295.1 Thermodesulfobacteriota bacterium
TTGAGCACTTCCCTCACCTTTTCTGGGGTAAGTTTCCCGTAAGCCGTATCGTCTATTATGATCGCTGGAGCGAGGCTGCAGCATCCTATGCAATAGACCTTTTCAAGGGTGAACTTTCCATCGGGGGAGGTGTCTCCTGGCTCCACCTTCAACTCCCTCTGCATCTCTTCGAGGATCTTCGCCCCTCCGCGCACGTGGCAAGCAGTGCCCTGACAAGATAGGATCGTGTGTCTACCTCTGGGCTTGAAGGAAAACTGGGCGTAGAAGGTCGCCACACCGAATAGCCTCGAAGGAGGCACCCTCAGCTCCTTGGAAATGTACTTCATGACCTCAAGGGGCAAATACCCGAATATCTCTTGCGCCCTCTGGAGCACTGGAATGAGGGGTCCAGGCTGACCTTTGAACTCCTCAATCGCCTCTCTAAGCTCGTTCATCTTGCCTTCCGCCGTGCTGCCACCGAAGTCCATGATCGCCCCCTTGCCACTGTCCTGACAGCAGAGTTTCAGCTCTTCACGTCCTCTTGAGGAGCGCGTCTGCCACCTTTCCCATCTCCTCCAAAAGACGGGGAAACGCCATATAGGGGGGCTGCCCCTCCATATCGGCCTTCACCACAGCATCCTCATAAGGGACCATCCCTAGGATCTCGAACCCCTCCATATTTCGGAGTAGAAATTCCTCGTCCTCACGTCCCCTCACCTTGTTACCTATCACCCCGATGCGCCTGAGACCTATGTCAGAGGCTAGCCTCTTGACGGTCTTCGCTGTCTCTATGCTCCTTCGGCCAGGCTCGACCACAACGATGAGCCTATCCACAGCCTGGGCAGTTCCCCTTCCCAGGTGCTCTATGCCGGCCTCCATGTCCATTATCACGACTTCCCTCCGATCCAGAAGGAGATGGGTGACCAAGGCCTTGAGCATCGCGTTCTCGGGGCAGTAGCAGCCTCCTCCCCCTGTCTTGAAGGCCCCCATGACCATGAGGCGGAGCCCAGGCTCCACTGTCTTGGAGAACCTCTCCGGGATGTCATCCACCCTCGGGTTGAGGTTGAACATCCCCCCTATGGAGCCTGGTTTTGCCCCTGTGCGCTCGTAGATGAGCTCTTCCATCTTGACTATGGGGGTTATGTCGGAGGCATCCGGTATGCCGAAGGCACTGGCCAATGTCGCATTGGGGTCCGCATCTATGGCCAGGACGTGATAGCCCTTCTGGAGAAAGGCCTTGGACAGGGAAGCAGCGATGGTAGTTTTCCCGACCCCTCCTTTTCCACCTATGGCCAACTTCATGGCCTTCTCCTCTTTGCGCCTCTCAGGCGCATGGGACCTCGATCTCCAGCCCGAGCTTGAAGACTCTCCACGCTTTCAGAGCCCCAGTTCAAGCCATGGCTCTTGGGGCGAGTCACATCCCGGCGGCAGAGAGGATCTCCGGCACCAGATGTTCCCTTCCTATGGCCATTATGTGGACGCCGTCGCAAATCTTCTCTTCTCTTATCTGCTTTATCATGCGGCCTGCGATCTCGATCCCTTTCTCCAGGGCCTTGCCCTTGGGAGCGCTTGCCAACTCATCTATCAAGGGCTGAGGGACAAAGATCCCGGGGACGTTGGCGTTCATGAATCGGGCCATGCCTGCCGAGGCAAGGAGCACTATCCCTGCGAGGATCTTCACGTTGAATTTCCTCGCATACCGCATGAATTTCTTGAAGTTATCGAGATCGTATATGGCCTGGGTCTGGATGAACTCGGCCCCTGCCTTTATCTTTTTCTCGAACTTGAGAAGTTGCGGCTCTATGGGATCCGCCTCCGGAGTCACTATGGCTCCGACACAGAACTTGGGGGCTCCCTTGAGCTCGTTTCCAGCAAAATCCCTCCCTTGCTCCAGTTGTTTTATGAGCTTTACGAGAAGAACCGAATCGATATCGAAGACAGGCTTTGCCTCCGGATGGTCTCCCACGGTGATGTAGTCTCCTGTCAAGGCAAGCACATTTCTTATGCCGAGAACGTAGGCCCCGAGAAGCTCGGATTGGAGGGCCAGTCTGTTTCTGTCCCTACAGGTCATCTGCAAAATGGGCTCCCCGCCCGCCTCCTTTATGAGTTTGCAGACGGGAAGGCTCCCTATCCTCATCACAGAGCTCTGGTTGTCAGTGACATTGAGGGCATCCACCTTGTCCTTGAGGAGGTCTATGTGGTGGAGCATCTCATCGATGTCCACCCCCTTTGGAGGCCCTATCTCCGCTGTCACCACGAACTCTTTTGTCCTGAGAGCTTCAGCAAAGGGAATGGGCATGGCTAGGCCTCCTCCTCTCTGTATGCAGCGTGCCATATGGTCGCGGGAGTGGTCTGGACTTTGTAGTTCTTGGGAGGGTGAATTTCCCTTATCTTCTCGAGCCTACCCTGTCCCTCGAGCCTCCTGTAGATCAGGGTCCAGGCGCAGTCCTTGTTCTTGTCCACCTCGCACTTTCCGTGATTCGTGCCTCCGCAAGGTCCGTTGACCAGTCCCTTGGGACAAATGGTTATGGGACAAATACCCCCCGTCTCCGCAAGGAGGCAATTGGAACAAGCCCGGCACTTCTCGCTCCATACCCCCTCTTTCTCCGCAATGCCTATGAAGGTGGTGTTGAGGGCAGGGACCACCACTCTGTGGGGAAAGAGTTCAGCGGCAAGCTGCACCCCAGCCCCACAGGCCATGGAGATGACCACATCGTACTTGTCCACTCGATCTTTCAGGGTGTCGAAGTACTCCCTGTCGCATTGGCGGAGGATGGTCTCCTCGTCCACCTGGACATCTTTCCCCTCCTCTTTGAAGGCGATCCTCAGCTGGCTCGCCAGGATCTGGACCTCTTTCTCCCCGCCTGCCATGCAGACAGCCACACATGTGCCACAGCCCAGAACCAGGATCCTCTGGCATCCATCCACATACGACTTGATCTCATCGAAGGGCTTTCTCTGGCCTACTATCATCTCTTGTTCTCCGTGTGCTTTTAGATCCGGCTTTCATGAGATCCCCTCAGGCCGCCTCCTTCTTCCTCTTGAGGGGCGAGGGACCAAGTTCCTTTGCCCTCCTGGTCATCTCCTCCACTGCCTCAGCGAAGGCAGTGGCCATGGAGGAGCTCATGTTGAACATCTCTAGCCTCTCAGGCTCTATCCCTATCTCCTTGAGCAACCCCTTGGTGTAGCGAACCCACCTTTTGGCTCTCACATTTCCTTCCAGGAAATGGCACTCTCCCTCGAGTCACCCAGCCACGAAAACTGCATCCGCCCCGGCCTCGAAGGCCTTGAGAAGGTGAATGGGCTCGACCTTCCCTGTACAGAGCAATTTCACCATCCTCACTGTTGGCGGATACTGAAGCCTCATGGAACCAGCCAGATCCGCAGCCGAGTAAGCGCAGTAAGTGCAGCAAAAGGCAGCTATCTTCGGTTCGTAGGACATCTCGGCGCCCTCCTCCGCTCCTTTCTTCTCCATATCTTGGCCTCCATCCCGCAGACAGCTAGTCCTCCACCATCATCCTTCCAGGGCAGCCACCTTGGCCAAAAGCTCTTGGTCTGTATAACCCCCTAGCTGGATTGCCTTTCTGGGGCAGGCTGATGTGCATATTCCACAACCCTGACAGGCCGCGGGATTTATCTCCGCAACGCCCTTGGAGCCCACTTGAGGGACATGGTAGGGGCAAGCTCGCACACAGGTGAGGCAAGCCACACACCTTCCTTCGTCCACCCAGGCCTTCTCCCCTGGCAGGTACAGCCTCTCCTTGGAGAGAACAGTCACAGCCCTTGCGGCAGCGGCTTGGGCCTGGGCTATTGTCTCCCTCAGGAGCTTTGGCCCATGTGCCAGACCTGCGAGGAAGTTCCCCTCCGAGGCGAAATCGACTGGCCTCAGCTTCATGTGAGCTTCCATGAAGAACCCGTCAGCATTGACGGGAAGCTTGAGCTGGAGAGCCAGGGGCTGCTCCTTTTGGCCCTCGACGCCTATGGCCAGCGCCACTATATCCGCTGGTATCTCCACCTCCTCTCCCAGCACATGGTCCTTGACCGTGACAACGAGGTCCTGTCCCCTCTTCTCCACCTTGGGAGGATCCTCCTTCTTGAACCTTATGAATATGACACCGCGCTTTCTAGCCTCCTGATAGTAGAGCTCCATGAGCCCATATGTGCGAACATCCCTGTAGAGGATGAAGACCCTGCAGTCGGGCTTGAGTTCTTTGATCTTCAAGGCGTTCTTTACGGATCCCTGGCAACAGATCCTGCTACAGTAAGGATGTTCCTCGTTTCTGGACCCCACACACTGGATCATGACCACTGTGTCTATCCCCTCGAGGCCTTCTTTGCCTTTGGCGAGCCTGTCCGAGAGATCCAGGGCCGTGACCACCCTGGGGTCCTCCCCATAGAGATATTCTTTGGGCTCATAGGGCTTCGCGCCCGTTGCCACTATGGTGACCCCGTGGCGGATCTCCTCTGTGCCGTTGGAGTTGGATATGTGGGTCGTGAAGTTGCCAACGAAGCCGGTGTGATAGGTGACCTGACTTTCTAGATGGACCTTTATCCTCGGATGGCTCTTCACCTTCTCCTCGAGCCGCTCCAAATAGGCTCGGACATCGTCTCCTTCTATGGTGTTGTGGAGCCTTCTCGCTATTCCTCCCAGCTCCCCTGTTTTCTCGACCAGATGGACCTCGTAGCCCTGCTCGGCTATGTTGAGGGCAGCGTTCATCCCCGCAACACCGCCTCCCACAACCAATGCCCTCTGCTCCACAGGCACTGTGAGCTGTGGAAGAGGCTTCGCGTTTCTCACCTTGGCAACGGCCATCCTCACCAGGTCCTTGGCCTTCTCAGTGGCCTTATCGGGTTCGTGCTGGTGCACCCAGGAGCCCTGATCCCTTATGTTTGCCATCTCGAACAGATACGGGTTGAGGCCGGCCTGGCGAATGGTCTCCCGGAAGAGGGGCTCGTGGGTCCTCGGGCTACATGAGGCCACAACTACCCTGTTCAATCTTTTCTCCCTTATCACCTCGACCATCTTCTCTATGTTGTCCTGACTGCAACTGAACAGGTTTTCCGCTGCATATACGACACCGGGCAGTTGGGCAGCATAGTCCCTAACTTCAGGAACCCTGACCACACTGGCTATGTTTATCCCGCAGTCGCAAACAAAGACCCCAATCCTGGGCTCTTCTTTGGAGACATCTACCTCGTCGGGATAAGACTTCTCCACTATCTCGCTGTAGCGGGCATCAGCTAGGATTGTCTCCACTTGGCCCACCGCCGATGAGGCCTGCATCACCGTCTCGGGGATGTCCTTGGGACCCTCGAATGCGCCGCAGACAAAAATTCCAGGCCTCGTTGTGGCGACTGCCTCCAGTCCCCCTAGGGATGAGAAACCGTAAGGATCCAACTCCACCCCCACCTTCTTGGCCAGATCAACGATCCCGGGGGACGGTTCCATGCCAACCGAGAGCACAACCATGTCGAATAGTTCCTCGTGGACCTTCCCATCCTCGTCAACGTACCTTATGAGGGGGCTTCGGGTCGCCGGATCCTCGACAACGGAGTGTATCCTGGAGCGAATGAACCTTACCCCAAGCTCCTCCCTCGCCCTGTCGTAATAGGCCTCGAATCCCTTGCCAAAAGTACGCATGTCCATGAAGAAGATGGTGGCATCCAGGTCCCCTTTGGCATGCTCTTTGGCTATCACAGCCTGTTTTATGGCATACATGCAGCATACAGAGGAGCAGTAGGGATGGTCCCCCTCGTTTACGTTCCTCGAGCCAGCACACTGGATCCAGGCTATCTTCTTCGGCTCCTTGTGATCGGAAAGCCTCACCATGTGGCCCTGAAATGGCCCAGAGGCGCTCAGGATCCTCTCGAACTCCTTGCTTGTGACGACATTCTTTATCCGTCCGTAGCCGTAGGTCCTGAGCTTCTTGGGATCCACTGTCTCGAATCCAGGAGCCAGGATCACCGCTCCCACTTCCAGGGTCTTTCTCTCTTCCACCATCTGGTGGTCCACGGCTCCCGCCTGACACGCCTTAACGCACTCGAAGCACTCGCAGCATGCCCCGCAATTGAGGCATCTTGAGGCCTCCTCCCTCGCTGCCTCCTCGTCCACCTGGAGCCTCACTTCCTGGAATCCCGCGACCCTTTCTCGAGGAGGAAGGGTGGGGACCTTGAGCCTCTCCTTTCTCTCTACATCTGGTGGGATCTCCGTCCACTTCTCGCCCGCCTCTTTCTCCTCCACCCATTCCTTGGGCAGTTCCTCCCCCTTGAGGAACTTGGCGATGTAATGGGCAGCCCTCTTTCCCGCTGCAACGGCCTCGATCACAGTTGCAGGCCCTGTCACAGCGTCTCCACCTGCGAAGATCCAAGGCACGTTGGTCTGGAGGGTCTCGGGATTGACCACCAGGAGGTTCCACTTGGATATCTCGAGACCAAGACCATCCTGGACAAAGCTCAGGTCAGGCTCCTGACCTATGGCCGGGATGATGAGATCCGCCTCCACGAAGAATTCCGATCCCTCTATGGGAATGGGCTTCCTCCTTCCTGTGCTGTCTGGTTCCGTGAGCCTTGTGCGGATGCATTCCAATCCCTTGAGGCGTCCTTCCTCATGAACGATCCTGGAGGGCGCGGCCAGAAAGAGGATCTTCACCCCCTCCGCCTCTGCCTCCTCTATCTCTTCAGGCTCCGCCAGCATCTCCGCCTTGGATCTCCTGTAAACTATGGTCACCTCCTGGGCTCCGAGCCTTAGAGCTGTCCTAGCACCATCCAGGGCTGAGTGGCCTCCGCCTATGACCACTACCTTCCCCTCGAGTTTTTTCAGCTTCCCCAGATGAACCTCCCGGAGGAACGTGGTCACATCCTGGACACCTGGGCCTTCCTTCTCCCCGGGGATTCCCAGCCTGAGTCCCTTCCAGGCACCCACGGCCAAGAACACTGCTTTGGCCCCGTGATCCTTGAGTTCCTGGAGGGTGAGGTCCTTCCCTATCCTCACGCCGGTCTGAATCTCTATCCCGAACCTCTTCAGGTTTCCTATCTCCTGATCCAAGACCCAGCGGGGAAGCCTGTGTTCCGGGATCCCGTACCTCATCATGCCCCCTGGCTCCGGCATGGCCTCGTACACAGTCACCTTGTAACCCTCGAGAGCCAGGAAATAGGCCGCAGTGAGGCCAGCAGGCCCTGATCCCACTATTGCCACCTGTTCTTCCCTGGGCTTGATCTCGGGCAACGGGATCTCGGTGACAGGTGCCCTGTCCGCAGCTACCCTCTTCAATTCCCTTATGGAGATGGCCTCATCTACCTGAGCCCTCCTGCAGCTCGCCTCGCACCTGTGAGGACAGACACGGCCGAGAATTCCAGGGAAGGGGAGGTCCCGCATGATGATCTCCACCGCCTCCCTGTACTTGCCCTCCTTGACCATGGCCACATATCCCTGGACATTGAGGTTGGCCGGGCAGCCGATGCGGCAGGGGGCAATATCCCACTTCTCTATGGCGTAGCCGCTCGGGATTGCCTGAGGATAGCGCTTGAAGGTCGCCTTTCTCGTCGAAAGCCCGAGATCGTACTCATTGGGCCTCACGACAGGACACACCTTCGCGCATTCGCCGCATGCCGTGCACTTGGAGAGATCGATGTATCTCGGGTGCTGTATCACCTCTACCTTGAAGTTGCCAGGCTCTCCCTGAATGTCCACAACTTCGGCATTGGTCAGGAGATCTATGTTCAGGTTTCGGCCGCACTCTACCACTTTGGGCGAAAGGATGCACATGGCGCAATCGTTGGTGGGGAAGGTCTTGTCCAGTTGGGACATGGTTCCCCCGATTGCTGGAGTCCTCTCCACCATGTACACGTGGAAGCCGCTTTCCGCGAGGTCCAGAGCCGCCTGAACACCGCCTATTCCGCCGCCAACTACTAGAACAGATCCCTTAGCCATGGATGTCCTCTCCTGCAGGAACTCGTCGGACTTTTCATGTGAAGGACCGACCGTGGATTTTCACTCCGGGGGAGGCAATTCGGGTCTCCGAAGGTAGCTAACTCAGTATATGGGCCCATTCAAAGGCGTTCAAGACTATCTACCCGACCCGGGGACAAATGTCAAGACCACCGGGCCGAACGAACGGCGTGGGCCCTCACGCCTAAAGTTCAAGATGTCCAGGGGGCTCACCCGGTGGAGGGGCGGGCTCCGCGCGCCCGCAAGGGAAAGCATCGGGCTAACCCCAACATCCCGCGTTTTGGTTGGGGGCCGATCGTGAACGCACCCGGCGGGAATGCAATGTCTTGGCACTCCCACGGCCTCTCAATGCGGACGCACGGAGTGCGTCCCTCCGAGAACCAGCCTCCGCATCATCTCC
>JAPWUY010000058.1 GCA_028275295.1 Thermodesulfobacteriota bacterium
GGAGCCCGCCCTTCCATGAGACCTTGGGGAGCCCGCAGTCCCAGACGACATCCAAAACCCTCGCATGATCATCCCGGGAGAGGAAAGCCCTTCACGGATCCTGGGTGAGAAGATCGTCTCCCCAAGAGCCTGCCAACCTTTTCTCGTTTGATTCGAGGTGCAAGGGCCGATCACCTGGCGCCAAGGGCCTTTTCAAGTCCCTTCCCAGGTCCATCCACAGAAAGGATCAGGTTAGGCTTCTCGGAGTCCAAATGGCGCGCCTGGGGGGATTCGAACCCTCGACCTACGGATTAGAAGTCCGTTGCTCTATCCTGCTGAGCTACAGGCGCACCGAATCATCTCCAGTATAGTTCCGAAAAGGAGCTTTCTGAGGTCCGAGTGAGCTTCCTCGAACCCCTAGGCCTTTTCCCTCAAATTTTACCCCACAAGAAGTCCAGATGGAAAGTCCGCCTCGAAAAGCGGCAATTCACCCCTTACCCTCGAAGGGGTATTCTCGACCGAATTCTTCCCCAAATCCCATGACCTCGGAGGCTCAAGCCCTCCAAGCCCTTCCCCAAATCTCACTTGCCTCCAGAGATCATGGCCTGGGTTATCTTCACCGCCTTTTCAGGATCCATACTGGAGAGGAATCTCCCGGCCTTTTTCTGGTTCATGGCGAGAAGCACTCGCGCAGCCACTCGGGGATCGAGCTCAGAGAGTATCCTCGAGCCTTGCTCCGGCTGAGAGGCCTCGAGGAGTTTCGCAAGCCTCGCCACCTCCTCGGTTTTCTCAGGGGAAAGACTCTCCTCCCGCCTTTTCTCCAGCTCCTTCAGTTCCTTTTCCCTCCTCTCCAGATCCCTGGCCATGGCCTCCAGCTGCTGGGAGAGGACCTTCACCCTTTGTTCCTTCTCCGTGAGCTCGGCCTCCTTTTGGAGGACCTCATTCTGTTTCTTTTTGGCCTCTTCCATCATCTGAATGGCGATTGAGACCTTTGTGTCCTTCATCTTGGGGGCTCTATCCTTCTCGTCCTGGCTTAATCCAGAAGTTACTTCTCCCATGATCGCAAGCCCCACAAGGACAATTGTCGCAGCCACCGGCCAAGCTCTCATCTCCCTATCGCCCCTCCTTTTCCCTGGCTAAGTGGCCCAATATGCCCACCTCATCGAGGACCTTCCCGTCCAATCTCCTCTGCTCTTCCAGAAACCTCCGAAGCATCCTTTCCCTGAATTTCTCCACAACCTCCCTTTCCCTTCTGGCCTCAGCGTAGTTTCTCCTCGCCTCCTCCATCTTCTCATCAAGGGCGAGGATAATCTGTCCTTGTTTTCTTATCTCTTCCGAGAGCCACCTCTTTCTTGCCGCATGCCACTTGAACTCGTCGCAAAAGACCTCGCGGACCTTGAGCTCCAAAAACTTCCTGGAAAGTTCCCTTCTCTCCTCTTCCAGCCTCCTCATCCCCTCGACGGCCATCTCCCTCTGTCTCTGGATAGATGCCATGACGATGAGCCTCTTTCTCTCCAATTCTCTCTTCCACTTGAGGACCTTCTCCAGCTTGAAACTGAAGGCCATCTTCTCTCCCCATCACGGGACCATCTGGGGGACTATGGATCGAAGCCTCTCCAATGTCTCTTCCATGTCGGACTTCTCCTCCATCCCTTGACGGAGAAAGGAATTGAATTTGCCTATGTGGGAGATGGCGAGGTCTATCGCCGAGTCGCTTCCCCTCGAATATGCACCCACCTGGATCAAATCCTCCGCCTCCTTGTAGATGGCAAGGAGCCTCAAGAATCTCCCCGCGAGATCCCTGTGTTCCTCCCTCACGACCTGATTCATGAGTCTGCTCACGCTCCTCAGGACATCTATGGCGGGATAGTGGGATCTCGTCGCCAGTTCCCTCGAGAGCTCTATGTGCCCGTCCAGGACAGATCTCGCAGCATCGGATATGGGCTCATTGAAGTCGTCGCTCTCTACAAGGACCGCGTAAAGTCCGGTTATGGAGCCCCCCCTCTCCCCCGTTCCTGCCCTTTCCAGTATCTTGGGGATCATGGCGAATACCGATGGGGGGTAACCCTTTGTGGTAGGCGGCTCTCCTGCCGAAAGACCTATCTCCCTCTGAGCCATGGCGAGCCTGGTCAAGGAATCCATCAAGAGAAGCACATTCATCCCCTGGTCCCTGAAGTACTCGGCTATGGTCGTTGCCACAAATGCCGCCCGGAGCCTGATGAGGGAGGGCTGATCCGATGTTGCCACTACGACCACGCTCCTTTTCAGGCCCTCCTCTTTGAGATCCCTTTCGATGAACTCCCTGACTTCCCTTCCCCTCTCGCCAATCAGGGCAACCACATTTACATCGGCCCTGGTGAAACGGGCCATCATGCCCAAAAGGGTGCTCTTTCCCACGCCGGATCCAGCAAATATGCCCATCCTCTGACCCATGGCACAGGTGAGAAGGCCGTTTATGGCCCTTATGCCCACATCCAGTGGGTCCTTTATCATCTCCCTTTTGAGGGGATGTGGGGCCTCTCTGTACAGGGGATAGGTGGACTTGGCCCCAATGGGGCCTCTTCCATCTATGGGCCTTCCCAACCCATCGAGAATCCTCCCCAGGAGCTCCTCTCCCACCTCGCACTCGGGTGGATCGCCGCAGGACATTATTGTGCATCCTGGCCCTATGCCCCTTAAGTCCCCATAGGGCATGAGAAGGACCTCTTTCCCCCTGAACCCCACTACCTCGGCTGGGACCGGATCGAGCCCGGGATCCTCGGGATATATGAGACACTGGGAGCCCACGGTTCCTCTAGGTCCCTTTCCCTCCACGAGAAGGCCTACGACCCGGCTCACTCTTCCGTTCAGGCGGACGGTCTCCATCTCCTCGAGTGCAGCGTAAAACCTTCGGAGATCAGGGCCCCTGGTCTCCGAGGCCAACACTTTGTGGGGGCCAAAAGGCCCTCCCTTCTCACCATTTGCCGGCTTTTTCATCTCGGGAGACGACTCTCCTTCTCCTCCGTAATGAGCTTCTCGAAGGTCTTCTCAATCTCCCTCAGTTGGCGCTCGAGCCTCAAGTCCAGCTCCCCTTGGGGGCATTCCACGAGGGCATCTCCCCTGGATAGTCTCTCGTCGGCCTCTATGCGGAGGGAATTCACTTCCTCGAGCTCTCTCAAGAGGCTCCCTTTGGACTCACGGAGGGTTTCGGCATCCATGGGATGGACCTTGATTATGACCTCCTCCCTCAAGGCTGCCCCCTTGAGGGCCCCTCTCAGGGAGTCTAGGATGACCTTTGGATCCTGCACCACCTCCCTCTTTATGACCTTTCTCGCCACAGCCAGGGCGAGTCTCACCACCTCCTCGGTGAGCTCCTCCCATCTTCTCTCCATCTCCTCTCGCCACCCCGAGATGGCCACATTCAAAGCCATGAGGGTCTCTTCCATCGCCTTCTCGGCCATCTCCCTTCCGGCCTTCTCCCCAAGGGCGAAGCCCTTCTCGAAGGCCTCCCTCTCCAGTTGAGCAGCCTTGGATTTCGCCTCTTCCAGTATCCTCTGGGCCTCCCTTTCGGCCTTCCTCGTCGAGTTGAGGCCGTGGAGTTCCAGTTCCTCGAAAACTGGCTCGGATCGCCGGGAGTAGTACCAGTCCTCGAACCCGCTATCTTTTCGCCAGAACCCCTTGAGGGGCTCCCAATCAGACGAAGACATCCTCTTCCCCCGATGCGCTGATCACTATCCGGCCCTCGTCCCTCAATCTGAGGACTACCCTTATGACCTCCATCTGCGCCTCCTCCACCTCCGAGAGCCTGGTGGGCCCCAGGGCCTCCATATCCTCCTTGAGGACCTCCGCAGCCCTCTGGGACATGTTGCTGAAGATCTTCTGTTGCACCTCCTCGTTGGCTCCCCTCAATGCCTTTGCGAGAACCTTTATGTCCACCTCCCGCAGGATCTCCTGTATGGCCCTGTTGTCCAGTTTGACCAGGTCCTCGAAGGTGAACATGAGCTGCTGGATCCCTTCTGCGAGGGCTGGATCCTCTTCTTGAAGCCTCTTGAGGATGTCGGCCTCGACGCTTTTCTCCGTGTGATTCAATATCTCCGCCACCCTCTTGAGTCCTCCCACCTCCTCCCCTCCCGAGGCCATGTTGAGGAGATCGTTCTGCAGGGCCTCGATTATCTCCTCCATGACCGTGGGGGACACCTCCTTGAGCTTGGCGAGCCTCAGGACCACCTCTGTCCTCACCACCTCTGGGAGAAACGAGAGCACCTTTCCAGCCGCAGATGGATCCATATGGGCGAGGATCAGGGCAGTTGTCTGGGGATGCTCTGCCTTGGTGAACTCAGCTATCACCCTCGGGTCCACCCGGTTCAGGGCCGAGAAGGTCTCGTGATCCGAAATGTTCACGGTCTCGAGGAGTCTGGCCGCAGCTGCCCTGTCGAAGGCCTTGGATATCACGGCCTTGGCGAAATCTTCCCCTGATATCATGAGGCCACCCCTCTGAAGGAGGAGCTGGGTGAACTCCTCGGCTATGGCCTTCGCCTCTTCGGGATCCGGCGGTCTCATGCGCATGAGGGTCTGGGTCATCCTGTGGACCTCTGGCATGGGGAGGCTCTGGATTATCCTGGCAGCGGTCTCCTCCCCCATGAGCTGGAGAAGAATGGCGACTTTCTCCATGGGCGTCCTTTTGTTCTCTGGAGCCATCTCACTCACCTTGCTTCATCCAGGCTTTCAAGGCTGCCGCGAATTTCTCTGGATCCATCTCGGCCAGCTTCAACACCTCCTGGGGCAGTTGGGCTCCTGTGGCAGTCTGGACAGCGGGCTGAGGTTGAGGGAGGTTTGTGCCTTGCCCCCTGCCTTCCAGTTCCCCCAAGGTTCTGGGAAGCTCGGGGAGCTGCGGTGCCCTGTGGAGCGCTGTCATGAACCCCCGGACAAAAGGCCGAACCACCATGAGGATGAATAGGACTCCCAGTGCGAACACAACCCCATACCGAACCGCTGAGCTGGAGGCCACATTTTCGAGCATCTGGAATACCCCCTTGCTTTCTCCCGGAGCAGGCTCTCTCATCCCTTCGAAGGCCACACTCGCAATCTGGACCACATCGCCCCTCTGGGGATTGAATCCCACTGCCTGTTTGACCAACTCCTCGTATTGCTTGAGCTCCTCCTGGGACCTGACACCTCCTTCCTCCTTTCCCTCGGCCTGAGCCTGTGGCTTTTTCGCATCCACGAGGACCGCCACGGTCACCCTCTTGACCTCTCCCGATGTGGAGATGGTCCTCCTGGTGAGCCTGTTCACCTCGTAGTTGACCGTCTCGTTCTCCCTCTGGTAAGAGGAGCTAGCAGAAGGGGCTTGGGCCGATCCCTTGCTTTCTGGGAGATTCGACATGACACCCGGCACCCCGGCTGCGCCAACTGTTCCGCCCGAGGACTTCTCAACGGTTCTCTGCTCGCTCCTCACAGCCGTCTTTTCTGGATCGTACTGCTCCTCTGTCTGCTCCACTTTTCTACCGTCGAGGTCCACGTGGACTCTGGCAACCACCCTGTTGGGTCCTAGCACAGGCTCCAGGATCCCCAATATCTTGGCCTCGAGCCTTCTTTCCATCTCGGCCTGCTGTTCCAATATTCGACCAGAGGCCAGCTCACCCTCGCCTACGCTCTTGGGCGAGTAGAGGATGCGGCCAGTTGTGTCCACTACGCTCACATCCTGTGGCTGCATTCCCTGCACACTGCTTGCGACCAGATGGACGATCCCCTGGAGCTGAGATGGCTGCATCGTTGCCCCTGGATGAAGCTGCAGAACGACCGTTGCCTGGGGCCTCTGTGGTTCCCTCACGAAAAGGGTCCTCTCCGGGATCGTGAGGTGAACCCTGGCCTGAGCTACCTGGGGAAATTGTTTTATTGTCCGAGCCAGCTCTCCCTGAAGGGCCCTCTGGAGGTTCACCCTCTGGACGAATTCCGTGGCCCCAAAGGATCCCCGATCGAAGAGCTCGAAACCGACCCCCCCACCAAGGGACAGGCCCTCTGTTGCCAAGGAAAGCCGCAGCTCGTAGAGTTGATCCTCTGGCACCTCGACCACCTTGCCACCCGATGAAAGCCTGAAGGGGACCTTCCTCTCCTTGAGCCTCTCCACTATGGCTGCAGCCTCATCCTCGGCTAGGTTGGTGAACATGGGCCGAAAAGTCGGCCTCGTGCCCATCACCATGAGGAGGGAAAAGCCCGTAAGAAGGCAAGCACTCACAACGAGGAGCCCGATCTTCCTTCCCGTGCTCAGGCTACTCCAGAAGGACTTCCACTGATTCACAAAAGCTTCCATGGACAAGGACGCCACGGCTCGACCTCCGATGGCTGCGTCAGTAAACGCCCGGACAGTTCATGCGAGACTCGGCCCCAGGCCCCCATCCCTCGGGGAGAAAACCTTCCCCTCCTGTTGCCACTTTCCCGAGGGAGTTGTCCCAAGGCCATGGGAACCGTGTCCATTGCGACCTCACACTGGCATTCTCATGAGCTCCTGATAAGCGTCCAGGAGCTTGTTTCTCACCTGAACCATGAGCTTGAGGGAAAGCTCTGCCTTCTCCATGAGGATCATGGTCTTGTGAAGATCCTGGGTTTGGCCTCTTGCCAACTCCCGAATCGCCTCGTCCGCCTCTTTCTGGAGGTCGTTCACCTCTTGGATCGAGGCCTTGAGCACCTCCTCGAAGGAGGTAGCTGCCTTGTCCTTCCTCGTCTGGCCAGGAGCCTCTGGCCTCACCCCTTGAACGGATCCTTCCCATCTCACCCCTTCCATCTTCTCGCCCCCTTTCTCACACCCTTCCTATCTCCAAGGCCTTGAGAAGCATTGCCTTGGTGGAATTGAACACTTCCAGATTGGCCTCGTAAGACCTCGATGCCGCGATCAGGTTGACCATCTCCTCTATGGGATTCACATTGGGAAGCAAGACGTATCCCGAGGGATCCGCATCAGGATGGGAGGGATTGTACACGAGGCGAAAAGGCCTGGGGTCCTCCACTATGGCCCCCACCCTCACGCCCATGGGAAAGGAGCTCATCCTGTGGGATAGCACCTCCTGGAAGCCCTCCCTCGATGGCACGAAAAGGACATCCTTTCTCCGGTAAGGACCTCCTCCTGGAGTGCGGGTGGTCTCGGAGTTGGCCAAGTTGGACGAGATGACGCTCAGCCTCTGCCTCTGAGCAGTTAGGGCCGAGACGTTGACTGCCAGGATATCGAGGAACTCCCTCATCTCCTTCCTCCTTCTGTGATCGCCTCTTTGAGGCTCGAGAAAACCCGGTTAAGGGCTTGGGTCAGGGCCTGGAACCTGATCTGGTTGAGAGCGAGCTTGGCCATCTCCTCCTCTATCTCCACGGTATTTCCATCGGCCCTCGGCTCTTTCGGCGGCTCCAATTTGTACTGCACGAGGGTCAAAGAGTCGCTTGGAGATTGACCGATGTGTCTCGGATGAGTTCTGGCCATAGAGGCCCCTTCCTGGCCCTCTACCGTGGCCAGCATTTTCTGGAAATCCAGGTCGGCAGCCTTGTAGTTGGGGGTCTCTGCATGGGCCACATTTGTGGCTATTACCTTCCCCCTGGCCAGGGTCACATCCATGGCCCTCTCGATGAATCCAAGAGTCCTCTCTAGATCCGAGGTTCTCATCTCGCTCCCTCCGCAGGGATCAGGCCCTCTCTCCTGTACTCCTGGAGCTTGTTCCTGAGGGTCCTTATGCTTATTCCCAACTTGGCAGATGCCCTGGTCCTGTTCCACCCTTCCATCTCGAGGGTCTTGAGGATGAGTTCCCGTTCCATGTCCTTCAATGACCTTCCACCATTGCCTGGTATTCCCTCGGGCTCCTTCCCGGCCAATTGCTCTATCCACACATCCTTCTCGCCCACCAAGTCGCCAGAGGCCAAAAGCACTGCCCTCTCGATCACGTTCTTGAGCTCCCTCACATTGCCAGGCCAGTCGTGCCCCTCGAGCTTCTCCATGGCCCTTGGAGTGAAGCCCCTGATGGATCTGGAATGTTCCCTGCATGCCAACTTGAGGAAGTGTTCCGCGAGAAGGGGTATGTCCTCTTTTCTCTCCCTCAGGGGAGGGAGCCTCAGGGGCATGACGCTCAATCTGAAATAGAGGTCCTCCCGGAACTTTCCGTTTCTCACCCCCTCGAGGAGATCCGCATTGGTAGTGGCTATTACCCTCACATCCACCGCAATGGGACCATTTCCACCAAGACGGTCCACCTCCCATTCCTGAAGGACCCTGAGGAGTTTGGCCTGGAGATTGAGGCTCATCTCTCCTATCTCGTCCAAAAGCAGGGTGCTCCCGTTTGCCTGCTCGAACTTGCCTATCTTGCGGGAGATGGC
>JAPWUY010000059.1 GCA_028275295.1 Thermodesulfobacteriota bacterium
CGGGCCTTATCTCCCCAGGCCTTGGTATTGACACGACCCCCATCTCGGTGCTGCCATAGAAGAGCTTGATCTCGATCCCCAGAGCTAGGAAGTACCTTATTATTTCGGGACTCAGGGCCCCTCCTGCCGAGTAAACCACCCTCGCCCTCGACAGACCCAGCCTATCCCTCAGAGGTCTGAAACACCCTTGGTATGCGAGCCACCACAGGAGCTTCCAGAAGGGGCCCAATGGCTTCTTCTGGATCCTCCTGTCCGCCACTTTCAATCCCACGGAAAGACACTTGTTGTAGATCCACCTCCTCAGCCTGGTGCTATCCAGGATCTTGGCCTGCACCATGCTGTTCACACTCTCCCAGAGCCTGGCGCCATAGAAGAGAATCTCAGGTCCTATCTCCCTTATGTTCTCCTGAACTGTCTCGGGCTCTTCTGGAAAGTTGACCCTGAGCCCCGCCACTATTCCTCCTGCTATCCCCAGACCCTGCTCCGTTGCCCAGGCAGGGGGTATGAAGGAGAGGTACTCCATCCCAGGTCTATTCCATCCGTCAACGGCTGACCATTCCCTTATGCCCTCTACCAACCACCTGTGGCTGAGCATGGCGCCCTTGGGCATCCCAGTTGTGCCCGATGTGTAACATATGACAGCAATGTCTTCGGGCTTCCCTTGATCCACGAGATGATCGAATAGCCCTGGGTGTGATTCATCGTACATGCGGCCCATCTCCAGGACCGTCTCCATGGAGATGAGATCGGGATCTCTGTAGTTCCAGAGGCCTTTGGGGTCCCAATATATGACCTTCCTCAAGAGGGGGAGCTGGGGCTTTATCTCCAAGACCTTGTCCACCTGTTCCTGGTCATGGGCCACGACGAAGGTCGCATCCGAATTGTCCGCGTAATATTTGACCTCGTGGGCGACACAGTCCGTGAACACACCAACTGCCACTGCCCCTGCGCACTGGGCGGCTAGCTCCGCCCAGAACCATTCGGGCTTGTTCTCGCCTATGATCAGTACCTTCTCTCCCCTTTCGAGCCCGAGGCTTACAAGGCCCATGGCCAAGTATCTGACCTTTTCGTAATAGTCCTTCCAGGTGTAACGCCTCCAAATGCCTCGGTCCTTGACCCTCATGGCTACTTCTCTGTCGCCAAGGGTCTGTGCCCTCTGCCGGAGGATCTTGGGCAGAGTATCGAGGCTCTCCTCAGCCACTTGTACCACCTTCTGCCTCCTCCTCTTCGCCCAGATAGGCTTTTATCACCCTCGGGTCTTTCACTATCTCTCGAGGGGTGCCCTCGGCTATCTTGTTCCCGAAATCGAGGACCACTGCCCTGTGGGCAATGTCCATGATCACCTCCATGTCGTGCTCGACTATGATCATGGGGGTGCGCCTCAACTCGGACACATCCAGAATGAATCGAGCCATGTCCTCCTTTTCTTCCACATTCATTCCTGCCATGGGCTCATCTAGAAGGAGCAATTTCGGCTCCATGGCAAGGGCTCTCCCGAGCTCGACCCTCTTTCTCACCCCATAGGGAAGTGTGCCCACTATTTTTTTTCTCACGGGCTCCAACTCCAGAAGGTCTATGATCTCCTCGACCACCTTCCTATGACTGACTTCCTCTCTTCGGGCAGGGCCAAAGAAGATGGCCCCGGCTAGGGCTCCTCTTTTCATGTGGATGTGGCGGGCAGCCATCAAGTTGTCCAGAACATCCAAACCGCTATAGAGCTCTATGTTCTGGAATGTTCGAGCAATTCCCAGTTCAGCTATCTTGTGGGGCTTGAGCCTGTGAATGGGTTTTCCCAGAAAAAGGATGGAGCCCTTCTGGGCCCTGTAAAACCCGTTGATGCAATTGAGAAGGCTCGTCTTCCCCGCTCCATTGGGCCCGATGACTGCCAGAATCTCCCCGTCCAGTACATGGAGGTCCACATTGGTCAAGACCTGTAATCCCCCGAACTGAAGCCAGAGTCCTCGAACTTCCAGGATTTTCTTGGGGGAAAGACGGTTGGAAGGTGCTGGATTCATGGGCCAGATCCCCACCTAAAGGTTTTCTATCACTCGCAACTCCCTATGGGCTTCTCAGTCCGTTTCAGGCAAAAAAATTCCGAGTAAAAACGCAAGACCTCCGAGGTCAGGCCCTTGGGCGCCTCGAGGTCCCCTGAAGGTCGGAAGATGCGCAACCCTAACTTGGCTGAGCCAAGGCCTTCATTACACTGAAATCGCCCAAGTGTCAAGGTGGAATCCAAGGACGGCCCCAACTCAGAGGGCCTTCTTGAAAACCCCTTTGGGGTTTGGTATATGGGACACACACCAGTCGATCTCGGGGACAGAGGTGTCCTTCTCCTTCCAGGGGGTGAATCATGAGAATGGACCATTTCCTGGAGAGAGGTTCGAGGCTCTACCCTGACAAGGTGGTCATGAGCTCTGAGGGTGGTTCGAGGACATATGCGGAGCTACAAGGGAGGGTTGCGAGGCTAGCCCATGGACTCAAGGTGAGAACCTCCCTCAAGCCGGGTGACAGGATAGCTGTGCTCAGTCGCAACTGTCCCGAATTCGTCGAGGTTTACCTCGCCTGCTCGGTTTTGGGCTGTGTTGTGGTCCCCCTGAACTATCGTCTTCACCCGGATGACTACTTATTCTTGATTGGGGACTCGGAAGCCAAGGTCCTTCTCGTGGAAGAGGAGTTCGCCCAGAGGCTCGAGGGTCCCCTCGAGGAGTTGGGCTCGAAAGTGGACACCTGGTCCATAGGCTCTGAGGGTTCCAAATGGCCCAGATACAAGGAGCTCTTGGATGAAGATCCCCTGATTGAGCCAGAGGGACCGTCGGATGAGGACGTATGGATACAGATGTACACGAGCGGGACAACGGGGTTCCCAAAGGGGGTCCTTCTCACCCACAGAAACGTTGTCTCCACGGCATTGGGCCTGGCACTGGATGTGCCCTTCAATGTGGACCCCTGCAAAGTCCTTGTAGTGGCACCCATCTTCCACATTGGCGGATTGATCACCATCTTCGCGAGCATGGTATGTGGAGGGGCCTTCCATCTGGAAAGGGAGTTTCATCCCCACAATGTATTGAAGGCCATGAGCGAGGGCGGGTGCACCCATGCCTTCATGGTGCCGGTGATGGTGAGGGCCCTCTTGGGGGTCGGTGGACTGGATAAGTTGGACTTCAGCAGTTTTCGAGTTCTCATGTACGGAGCTGCTCCAATGCCTGAGGGCCTGGCCAAGAGGGCCAAGGAGGTCTTCGGATGCCAGTTGATACAGGGTTATGGACTCACGGAGAGCACAGGGGTTTTAGGTCTTCTGATGGATCCGGACCACGAAGTTTGTCCCGGGGCCACATGCAGGGAATACTCCATGGCGAGGATCAAGGTGGTGGACCCTCGAGGAATGCCCGTTGGTCCGGGAGAGGTGGGAGAGATAGTGGCCAAAGGTGACGGGATAATGAAAGGGTATTGGAAGAACGAGGAGGAGACCCGAGAGGCATTCCTCAATGGATGGCTTCGCACAGGAGACTTGGCCACTTGGGATCCCAGAGGTTACATTACCATAGTGGATCGCCTCAAGGACATGATAATAAAAGGCGGAGAGAACATTTATCCCAGCGAGATAGAAAGGGTGCTCAAGACCCATCCCTCGGTGGCCGAGGTTGCCGTCATAGGCGTTCCGGACGAGAAGTGGGGCGAGGAGGTGATGGCAATAATTGTGCCCAAGGCGGGCAGTGACCTCACAGCCGAGGAGATAAGGCGATTCTGCAGGGCAAAGCTCGCCCCCATGAAGAGGCCGCGGAAGGTGCTCCTCCGGGACAGTCTTCCCATGACCCCCACGGGCAAAGTGGCCAAGAAGGAACTCAGGGAGGAATTTTGGAAGGGGATGGAAAAGCGCGTCCACTGAGGTGCTCCCATGGAGAGCCATAGGCCAGCCTCAGATAATCGTGTGGGATGGCTTTGCTCTTACACCCCCATGGAGATCCCCCTAGCCCTGGGTCTCCTGCCAACCAGGATGAGTGGCCAGGGACGAATCTCTGGGGCGACGGACCCCAGGATTTACCATCTCCTATGTCCTTATGTGAGAAGCGTATTCAAAGCCGCAGCCCAGCTGAGGCCGGAGAGAGTCGTTTTCGCGAGGTGCTGCGATGCCATGGTGAGGCTCCACGATCTCTGGAAGGTTTGCTTTGGAGGAAAGGTTCATTTTCTGGACCTTCCCAAAATTTCATCTCCAGAGGCTGTGAGCTATTTTGCCAATGTCCTCAGGGGTTGGGCAAAGGAGCTTCGCGACGGGGCTGAGCCCGAGGAAGAGGAGCTCTGGGATTCCATAACGGAGATGAATCGGGTGAGGGCATTTTTCAGGGGACTCTTTTCCGAGGTAGCCCGGAGAGCACTTCCCTACTCCTGGGTTAGGGAGAGGGTTCGTCTCTGGCTAGAATATCCTACGGAGGGGACCCTGAAGGCCATTGAGGAGGAGAGACAGGCCTTGCACTTCGACGGAAAGATGGGGAAAGGCCCTGGGGTCATCCTCTCGAGCACCATGTTGGACCAAGGCGAGATAGTCTCCCTTATAGAAGAGGCGGGCCTTGTGGTAGTGGGAGATGACGAATGTTTGGGAGAACGCCACTTCCATATGGATGTTGAGGAAGGGGGAGATCCTTTCGAGGCCCTCGCCCATCGTTACCTCCAAAGGTGGCCTTGCCCCAGGATGAAGGGTGTTGGAAGAAGGCTCGAGGAGCTCGAGAGAATTCTTGAAGAGAGGGGTGCTGCGGGAGTAGTCATCGTGTATCTGAAGTTCTGCGACCAGAGTTCCTTCGACATCCCCCTCATTCAGGAGAAGTTTCGAAAAAAGGGAGTTCCTCTTCTCCTTTTGGAGAACGACTACACTTCCTCGGCCTTGGGACAGATGAGGACTAGGCTAGAGGCCTTCAGGGAGATTCTCCATGAGGGCTTTTGAAGGGGATGGCACAGTGGATAAGTACAAGACGAGGTTGCCGCTCCAAGGCTGGAGCGTGAGCCTCGAGCTCATAATGAGGTTCATCCACAGGTATCAGGCGAGTGTCTTCAAGAAGGAGGGATCGGCCTGGTCTTTTCTTTTCCGGGAAGTCTCGAGGATCACCGTAGATGCCTTCGAGAGAAAGGCTCCAGTGGTTTGGACAACAGCATATGTCTTCCCCATGGAGATGATATGGGCGTTGGGACTCATCCCAGTGGATTTCGAAATCCTGGCGGGTTTTCTCTCCGCCGCTTACCAAACAGGTCCAATGCTTCGTGCCTCGGATAGGTTTGGCCTTCCCCAGGACACGTGCACTGTGCACAGAATCGCTGTAGGAGCTGCACTGTCGGATCAACTTCCCAGGCCGGACCTCATTGTCACTACCACCCACTATTGCGACGGCAAGGCAAAGACCAACGAGATAATGGCTCAGAGATACGGGGTCGAGTATCTTCTCGTGGACATGCCCCTGGAAGACACGGAGGAGGCAAGGGCCTACCTCAAGGGACAATTGCTCCTGGTTTTCGAGAGACTGAGTGAATTGGCAAAGATTCCGTGCCGAGAGGAGCTCCTGTCGGAGGCCGTGGCCTCCTTCAATGACATGACGAGATGCATGAGAAGGGCCAATGACTTGAGAAAATCCACCCCTTGTCCCTTCTTACCCAATAACGGTGGCTTCATCCTGAATTTCGTGGGTACACTTCTTTACGGGTCTCATCTGGCCCCGACTCTATACGAACTCCTAGACTCCCAGTGGCGAAAAGAGCTTGAGGAAAGAAAATTCCCCCAAGAAAAATTCAGAATCCTTTGGCTCATGGCCAGTCCCACCTTCCAGGCCACCATCTTCGAATGGCTGGAGGACAGGGGAGCCAGAGTTGTCATGGAAGAGTTGAGCCACTGTTATTGGGGTGAGATGGATCCATCTAGGCCTTTGGACTCCATGGTGGATCGAATGTTCTCCAATACCTTCATGGGGAAGGCAGAACGCAGGGCTAGGACAGCTGTGGAGCTCGCCAAATCGTACAGGGTAGACTGCGCCATTCATTTCGGTCACCTTCCGTGCCGTCAGGCAAATGGAGCCCTCAAGCTTCTGAGAGATGCTCTCGAGGAGGAGGGGATAAAGCTGATCCAACTGGAGGGCGACCTTGCCGATCCAACGGGTTGGGACGAGGTGAGAGTGAGGAATCATCTCTCGGCTCATCTGGAGATGCTCCAAGGGGAGATCTCTGGAAGGCGGGCCTGGGCAAGGGGAACCCATAGGGGATTCGAGAACCCATGAGATTTTCTCTGCATTTCCAGAAAAAGCCATTCCACGTTGTAGGACTAGGGCTCAACGCGGTGGACGATCTGTGCGTCGTTCCCCATTTTCCGGAATTCAATACGAAGGTCAAAATGATCTCCCTCGAGCGTCAGGGAGGGGGCCAAGTGGCCACTGCCATGGTGGCCCTAGCCAGATGGGGGTTGAGGGTACGTTACATAGGAAAGGTAGGAGGGGACGAACTCGGAAGGTTCTCCTTGGAGAGCATCCGATCCGAAGGGGTCGATGTCTCCCACGTGACCGTCGAGAAGGACGCGAAGAATCAGTACGCGTTCATAATCATCGACGCCAGGTCCGGAGAGAGAACAATAATTTGGGATAGGGACCCAAGGCTCATGTACAGGCCGGGGGAGCTATCCCGAGAAGCTGTGTGCTCGGGGTCCATCCTCCACCTCGATGGCCACGATGTGTGGGCCACACTCCAAGCCTTGGATTGGGCCAGAGAGGAGGGAATACCCACAGTCATAGACATGGATAAGGTGGAGGAGGGAACAGAGGAGATGGTCTCAAAAGTTGACTTTCTCATATCCTCCAGCTCCTTTCCCTCCAAATTCACTGGGATCTCCGACCCCGAAAGAGCCCTCCTTGCCCTAGCCCAGAGAACGAGTGGGTTCGTGGCCATGACCTTGGGAAGGGAAGGTTGTCTCGCCATCACACCCAAAGGGCCCCTTTACTGTCCGGGCTTCCAGGTCAATGCAGTGGACACCACCGGCGCAGGGGATGTATTCCATGCTGGGTTTATCTTTGGTCTTCTGGCTGGGTGGGAACTGGAGCGCATACTCGAGTTTGCAAATGCTGTGGCTGCCATCAAGTGCACAAGACTAGGGGGAAGACCAGGGATACCGACTCTCTCGCAGGCCTTTCGTTTCCTGGAGGAGAGGCTTCCCCATTGGGAAGATGTGACCCGGGAAAAGAGGATCGGAGCCAGATGAGAGGCGAAATTGTCCCCTAGCCTCCTGAGTTCATTTGGAATTCCGCCAGTATGGGCGCATGGTCAGAGGGTCTTTGCGCTTTTCTCGGTTGGGTGTCAATCCAAGCCTTCCTGGAGAGGCTCGCCAGGGGTCTTGTGGCCCAAATATGATCCACCCTCCACCCGAGCCCGCGCTCGAGGGCCTTGGGGATCCTATAGTCCCAGAAGGTGTAATGGCGGGGAGCATCCACGTGGAGACGGAAGACATCCACCCATCCCCATTTCCTTATCCTTTCTAGAGCTTCCCTCTCCTTGGGATGATAGCCTATTTGACCATCCAGATGCACTGGATCGTAGACATCCTTTTCCTCAGGGGCCACATTGAAGTCCCCGAGCCACAGGATGGGCAGGGCGGGATCCAGCCTTTCTTCCATGAATCTGAGGAGCCTCGAAAACCAGGTCAACTTGTACCGGAACTTCTCCGAGTCGACGGCTGTGCCCTGAGGAACATATGTGTTGAGCACCTTGAGGCCATAGGTCTCGACAAGAATGAGTCTATCCGTGTCTGGGGGTCCTCCATCCTTGAGGCCGTGCTCGATGGTTGAAATTTCTTCGAGGCTCAATACCGCGACCCCATTGAATCCCTTTCGACCGGACCAAACGCAGTAGTATCCAGCCCTCAGGATCTCCTCTCGCGGAAACTCTTCGTCTGATACCTTGGTCTCCTGAAGGGCCAGGATATGAGGCCTCACCTTTTGGATCCACTCCATGAGAAGGGGCATTCTGGCCCTTATGCCATTGACATTGAAGGATGCGACCCTGAGGAGGCCTTCCATTTTATTGAGATCCCTCCCAGAGACGTTCTTCGCCTGGCAACCTCAAGAAGCTTCCTCCGAAAGATATCATGGAAAAAAGGCCTCCTTGAATCAAGTTTCTCACTTTCTCCAGCATGAGGAGGGAAAGAAACGACTCGAACCGCGAGTTTTTGCCACAAGAACGCGCGGAAGTGGGCCCCTCCGAGAAAAACGCCCTCCGCGTTGTCTCCGACCCTTTCCCTGCTAATCCATCCCCC
>JAPWUY010000061.1 GCA_028275295.1 Thermodesulfobacteriota bacterium
AGAGAGTCGAAGGCCTTTATTCCCCTTTTCGATGCGAATCTCACTCTGCTCTCCTCTGTGAGGGAAGTGACCCCAACTACCTCTACTGGGACCCCAATAACCCTCTTGTAGGCCTCGAAGTGAAATTGGGCCGCATAACCAGCGCCCACTGTGCCGACCTTAATTTTGCCAGCCATCCCTTCTTTCCTCCTGGACTGGTATTGAGCCATAGGGGCTCATGTCTTGCATCCCCAACCCCGCCTTCCCAAGGCTGGGGCTCGGAGCCCATCAGCGGTTTCTCTCCTCCTGCCTCTGGTTCCCACTCTTTCTCTGTGCCTCTGTCCCTCATACTCCGCTAAAAGCCGAGAAACCCCCATCCACCGGTATCACGGCTCCCGTCACGAAGGAGGATAAAGGGGAGAGGAGCCAAAGCACTGCCCCCACCAGGTCTCCTGGGGATCCAAACCTCCCCATGGGGGTGTGGGCCAGAATGGCCTTTCCCCTCGGGGTCAGCCCCCCTGTAGACTCGTCGAAAAGGAGGTAATGGTTCTGCTTTGTATGGAAGAAGCCAGGGGCAATGGCATTTACCCTGATCCCCGGGGAATATTCCATGGCCATGTGAACTGCGAGCCACTGAGTGAAATTGGCCAGTGCAGCCTTGGCGGCGCTATATGCCACGGTCCTAGTAAGGGGTCTGAATCCAGCCATGGAGCCCACATTCACTATGACCCCCTCTCCTTTTTCAGCCATTGCTTTGCCGAAAACTTGACATGGAAGGATCGCGCCCATGAGATTCAAGTCTATGGTGTACCTGAGGGCAAGCTCCTCCAATTGAAAAAAACTCCTTTCCGGGCTCGTTGTGGCTTCTGGTACATTTCCTCCCGCGAAATTCAAAAGCGCGTAAATTTCTCCGAACTCCCCTAAAATTCTTTCCTTGCTCTCAACCAGGCTTTCCTTATCCAGGACATCTGCCTTCAGGATCATCCCTTTCCCGGGACCCTTTGCCATCTCATCCTTCAGGAATCCTGCCTTTGAGGGATCCCTCACCAAGGCAGCAACTTTGGCCCCGCACTCGATGAGAGCCCTGAAGACTTCCCTGCCCAGCATTCCAGATCCTCCGGGGAGGACTATGGTCCTTCCCTCGAGTTTCCACACAGAATTGCTCCTGTCCTTTCCCATGGGGATCGCTCTCCTTTGCATCCTATTACTTGCCATCAGTGGATAACGGAGGCTGAATTCATGTCTTCCCCCTGATCCTGGAGAGTTCCTGGAAACTGGGCTCGAGGGCGCTGTAGAGTTCCTTGTAAACGGCGTAGGTTCTCTCATAAGGACCCCTGTTCTCTTGGATAGGGGAGAATCTCTCCCCTATCTTCACCATTGAGGAGAACTCCTCTATGGATTTCACCCTTCCAGCTCCCAACATTGCCCAAAAGGCAGCACCCACCGCTGATGTCTCCCCCCACTTGGGGACATTGAGATCGATGCCTAGGACATCAGAGACTATCTGGAGCCAGAGGGAGGACCTGGTGAATCCCCCTGAGGCCGAGGCCCCTCTGATGGAAATGTCCATCTCTTGCAGGGCCTCCATTATGCTTCTCAGCCTGTAGCCAACTCCCTCCAGGACGGCTCGAATGAGGTGCTGCGGCCCGTGCTCGAGTCTGAGACCGATGAAGGCTCCGCTCGCATGGGAGTTCCAATTGGGACTCCTCTCGCCCGCTAGGAACGGCAAACACACGACACCACCCGCCCCAGTGGGAGCTTGCTCGGCAAGCCTCATAAGGTCTTCCATTTCCAGGGTTTCTTTCCTTCTCGAAAGGGACATGGCAGTGTTGAATAGGTCCCTCAGCCAGGATAGTGCTACACCTCCATTGTTTATGGCGCCCCCAACTAGCCAGTATTCCGGACCAATGGCATAGCACCAAGTCCTGACCTTTGGATCGAGAAGGGGCTCGCGAGATATTATTCTCAACGCCCCGCTTGTCCCTACCATACAGGTGGCCTGTCCCTTCCCCACTGCCCCAGCTCCTAGACTCGAATTCACAGCATCCGAGGAGCCCAGGAACACGGGAACCCGATGGTGCACCCTCATCGCCTCAGCAACATCTCGTCTCAGTCCCTCGAGTCTCTCTGTTGGATTTCTGAGTTGCGACAGCTGCCCCTCTTTCACCCCGGCCATTTCCAAGCAGGTGCGACTCCACCTCAAGCTCCTCACATGGAGAAGCCCAGATCCCGAGGCCACAGACGGATCAACGGCGACCTCCCCGGTCATCTTCCAAAGCACGTATTCCTTCGCTGAAACCCATCTGCTGGCCTTGGAGAAGATCTCATTTCTATGAGCCCTGAGCCACAGAAGCTTGTAAAAGGGATACATGGCGTGAGGAGGGCACCCAGTCTCACGGTACAGCTCTTCGGTCCTCCCCTCCTTTCTAACCCTGAAGGCCTCGTCGGCAGCCCTTGTGTCCGCCCAGGTCATGACCCCCATGAGGGGATTCCCCGCTGAATCCAGGGCGGTGAGAGTGTGGAGAGCCCCTCCGAGGCTCATCCCAGCACACCTGTGGGGAGGCACCCCCGCAGCCTCAGACGCCATCTTTCCAGCTTCCACCGCCGCTCGGAGGAGTATCTCTGGATCCTGCTCAACCCATTTTCTCTCCACATCCTCTGCAGCATATTCCACGGAACCGAATCCCAAGACATTTCCATCCTCATCAACTACCACTGCCTTGGAGCTTCCAGTCCCCAGATCTATTCCCAAGAACCAATCTCTCCGGCTCACAGCCCTTCCCTGCATCGGTAAACTTCTTCATTGACCACGTTCTCGGGCCTTTGTCCCTTGAGGACCGCAAGGCATGCCCTCAGGGCCATCCAACCCATGACGGACATGGCCTCGTCTGTGTGGGCGCCCGTCTATTGCATACCCTGTAGATTTCGGAGGCCGTCTCCGGACACAGCACCTTCCCCGAAATCCCGAAATACCTCTTGAGTTCCAAGTGAGTCCAATGGAACAGGGGATTGCCAAGGAGCTTGGGCAGGGTCTCAGCCCAGGCCATGAACTTTTGCTCGTCCGAGGCCCTCCCTGTGATGAACTCTTCGGGAACTCCTGATGCCCTCATGGCCCTCCACTTGTAGTGATCCCAAGAGAGCCAGAGTTGGGTTGAATCGAGGCCTTGTAGAGGATCTCACCGGCATTCTCCACAACCAGAATGCCTTCCCCCTCCCTTCCCCTGTAATCCTCCAGTCTCAACGAGGATGGGTCCGTGTAACCCAGGTTGATCCTCTCACACACCTCCTTTGGGATACCAGTTGCCAAGACCACATTGACATCTGGGCTTTCCACCCCTTCAGAGTAAATTCCAGTTCCCTTGACATGGGTCAGATGAGCCAGAACGGCTCTCGGGATACCTTGGAATCTTTCCATCTGTGCTAGGAAATAGTCCCTGACATGGTATCCGACGGCCTCGATGTAATGGCCCCATGTCTTTGAAACCTCCTTTACATGGGGTCCGTAGATTATGAGGGTGCCGCCTGGGGAGACGACCTGCTCGAGCTTGTACATCACTTTTCCCGCTGTCCAGAGCTCGTCATATCTTTGGGGGGCGATGCCGAGAACCGTCTGATAACTTCTCTCCTTCACTACTATATGGATTTCCGAGGAAAGATCCGTCGCTCTAGACCAGGCCTCCTCCAGTCCTCCAGCATACAGACCGCACAGAGAGCCATCTTCTTTGACCACCAGGGCAATACACAAGATTGGAACGCGAAGTTCCTTCACAGCCCTGTGGATCATCTTTCGGACTGGGGTGTTTTTTATGCAGCTATCCTTCCCACCTCCACTAGTGTCCCCGGCAAATCCCACCTATGGTCCATGAAGCGACTTTTGGGCCAGGAGTCCTCCCTCTCGATCCCGTACAATCTCAGAATTCCCTCCCTCCCCAAAGGGGGATGGGTGCCAAGGGCCACCATGAAATCTAGCGCCTCACATTCCTCACCGAGCCTCTCCTTGAGATTCCTCACGAGCATGGGAAGGGGACAGGTCCTCGTCCCATCCGGCGTGAGGACGAGAACACTCTTCCCCTTGTAAAGTTCTCCAGGTATTCCCTCCTGGAGAATTTCGGCCACTTGCTCCTCTTTGACCACGAGCTCCTTTCCACCAAAGCCCACTACTTCCACCAGTCTACCCCCCCCGAGGGATTGGCCCTCCCGGCCGGCCTTGCGGTCGGAAGCCTTTTTGGGACGAAAATGGCGCCTGGGTCACACCTGCGAAGAGCCGAATTTCAGGACCCAGGAGTCAGCCTCCTTTGGTGAGCCCTTGGCGCCCCTTCTTCATGATCCTTGGTCCAGGAGCTCGGGATTCCCCTGGCTCTCCCTGCAAAACACCGTTCGGTTTCAGGCCTTATTTGGGGAAGCTGCGAGGGCCTCCAGGACGATTCTTGTCCTCTCCGCTATCCGATGAAAGGCCCCTTCCCTCACCCACCCTTTGTCCACGAGCTCTCCCCCCATTCCCACAGCAACTGCTCCCGCCAATATGTATTCTCGAGCATTCTCTGGATTGACCCCTCCTGTGGGGACAAGGCGAATGTCTGGAAATGGTGCCCTTATGGCCCTGATGTACTGGGGACCACCCAAAGGTCCGGCAGGAAAGACCTTGACCAGCTCTGCCCCAGCGTCCCAGGCTGCGAGAATCTCTGTTGGGGTCATAGCTCCTGGAATTACGAGCACTTGCAATTCATGGGCTAGTCTTATCACGTCCACGTTCAGGGAGGGACTCACCAAGAATCGTGCTCCAGCTTCCACAGCAACGGAGGCCATCTTTGGGTTAAGCACGGTGCCTGCACCGATGTGTACGTCATTGGGGAGGCTCTGGCTGAGCTCTCTTATGACCTCTTTTGCCCCCGGAACTGTCATGGTTATCTCAACTATGTGGGATCCGCCTTCGAGCAAAGCTCTTGCGACCTCCATTGCTTGCTCTCGGCGGTCCACCCTCACAACGGGAATCAATCTCTCGGACAATATGCGATCCAGGATCCTCTGTCTCTCCATGGGAATGTCCTTAGTCGAGGAAAAAATTGAGGCCCTCTCCATTGAAGGCCGTCCTTCTCCCGCGTTACAGACCTAAATATCTGGATAGGTCGAAGGGGGACTGGTCATGACCGGGACTCCATTTGGGAACAGGCTTATTTGTTCTCTTTTGCCTTTATTGAGGCTACGTACCCCGCATCATGGGCCATGTCAAGGGCATTTTTCATCCCCTTCCCGGGATGTAGATGCTCACCTTTATCCCTGGGTCCGCTCTTGGTGATCTCGGGTCTCTTTATTGGAGATCGCGGCTTTGAGGCTTCCTTTGGCCATTGACCAGAGAGTGAGCCTCTGGAAGGCGCCAGAAAATTTCGGCCTGGCGATCTTTGCAAGAACTGTTGCCAGATAGGAGTAGATCCTATATACTGGTTCCATGGAACAGGGATCAAAGGGCCAGGGTAAGAAGGAGCCCCTAGAGCTCCTCAGAAGCCACAATCTCAGGGTTACTCCTCAGAGGCTCGAAATCCTCAAGCAGATCCAAAGGACCGAGGATCACCCTTCGGCAACGGAGCTGCACAGGAGAGTGAGGAGAAAATTCCCCAACATTTCCCTGGACACAGTGGCCAGGACCCTGGAGCAATTTGCAAAAATTGGGATCTGTCGATGGGTAGAAGGCTACGACGATGTGAGGCGCTACGATGGAATGATGGAAAGGCACCACCATTTTCACTGTATCCGGTGCAAGAGAATCTTGGATGTTCGCCCGGAGGCTCTCGAAGAGCCCCCATTGCCGAGTCTTCGGGATGAGAGGTTCAAGGTGATCGATTTCAGGATCCTCCTTGAAGGTATTTGCAAAAAATGCATGGAGAGGGAACAGGATCCGTGAAGCCACAATCGGGGTAATCGGCCAAGAGACTCGAAGAAATGGAGGAGGCAAAAAATGGATGAGAGGACAAACGCTAAAAAGCAGGGCGTCCCCTCAGGGAAAGAAGGTAGGAGGATGTCCATTTGGGAAAGATGGCCCAATCTTCTGAACTTAAAGATACTCCACCAGAATTCCCCCCTTTCCAATCCCATGGGCCAGGATTTTGACTATGCGAGGGAATTCGCAACATTGGACCTCGAGGCTGTGAAGGAGGACCTCCGCAAGGTCATGACCGACTCCCAAGAGTGGTGGCCTGCTGACTTTGGCCACTACGGTCCCCTCTTCATCCGGATGGCCTGGCACAGCGCAGGTACGTACCGCATATTCGACGGTCGAGGAGGGGCCAACGCAGGTCAGATCCGCTTCCCACCCCTTCACAGTTGGCCTGACAACGTGAACCTGGACAAGGCCATAAGGCTTCTCTGGCCCGTGAAGAAGAAATACGGCCGGAAGATCTCTTGGGCCGATCTCATTATTCTTGCAGGAAATGTGGCCTTGGAGTCCATGGGATTCAAGACCTATGGATTCGCTGGAGGCCGCAAGGATTGGTGGGAGCCCGACGA
Source organism: Thermodesulfobacteriota bacterium (assembly GCA_028275295.1). Taxonomy (GTDB): domain Bacteria; phylum Desulfobacterota; class Desulfocorpusculales; order Desulfocorpusculum; family Desulfocorpusculum; genus JAPWUY01. The sequence goes on from JAPWUY010000061.1 coordinate 6,481, forward strand.
GAGCGTTTACTGGGGCCCAGAAGGTGAATGGTTGCAAGATGCCCGACGTCTTCCGAGCGGGGAGATCGAGGTGCCTCTCGCAGCGGTCCAGATGGGACTGATCTATGTGAATCCCGAGGGGCCAGGTGGGAATCCAGATCCTGTGGCAGCAGCTAAGGACATCAGGGAGATATTCAGGCGAATGGGAATGAACGACGAGGAGACAGTGGCCTTGATAGCCGGAGGTCATTCCTTCGGGAAATGTCATGGCGCTGCATCCGAATCCCATCTAGGCCCTGAGCCTGAAGGAGCGCCCATCCAGGAACAGGGCCTGGGATGGAAAAACAGTTTCGGTACGGGAAAAGGACCTGACACCATAACAAGCGGACTCGAGGTCACATGGACAGTCACCCCTACCAAATGGAGCAACAATTTCCTCTTCAACCTTTTCAAGTACGAGTGGGAACTCACGAGGAGTCCAGCTGGCAAATACCAGTGGGTAGCCAAAGGGGCACCAGCCATAGTTCCGGATGCGCACGACCCCAACAAGAAGCATCCGCCCACAATGTTGACCACTGATCTGGCATTGAGATTCGACCCCATCTACGAGAAGATCGCCAGACGTTTCCTCGAGAATCCCGAGCAATTGGCAGAAGCCTTTGCCAAGGCCTGGTTCAAACTGACCCACAGGGACCTGGGGCCAAGGGCCCTTTACCTCGGACCTGAAGTCCCTGCGGAGGAGTTACCGTGGCAGGATCCCTTGCCGCCGGTGGACCATCCTCTTGTGGGCGAGGAGGATGTCCGAGAGCTCAAAGACAAGATCCTTGAATCCGGTCTCACGATTTCAGAGTTGGTCTACACTGCATGGTCTGCAGCATCCACTTTCCGCGGCTCCGACAGGAGGGGGGGAGCCAATGGAGCACGCATACGTTTGGCCCCTCAAAGGGACTGGGAGGTCAACATGCCAGATCAGTTGGCCAAAGTGCTCAAGGTCCTAGAAGCGATAAAGACGCAGTTCGACGTGGCCCATGCTCGAGGGGACGGCAAGAGGGTTTCCCTCGCGGACCTGATTGTCCTGGGTGGGTGCGCGGCAATTGAGCTGGCGGCGAAGAGGGCTGGTTACGACATAAGGGTTCCCTTCACCCCCGGCCGAACCGATGCCTTGCAGGAACAGACAGATGTCGAGTTCTACAACTACCTCGAGCCGGCCTATGACGGCTTCCGCAACTACCTCAAGAGTAGCTTCGATATCCCGGCCGAGGCCCTCTTGGTGGACAAGGCGCAGCTTCTCACTCTAACAGCACCTGAAATGACCGTCCTAATAGGCGGCATGAGAGTCCTCAATGCCAACTACAAGCGATCCCCCTGCGGGGTTTTCACCGAACGACCAGAGGTATTGACCAATGACTTCTTCGTGAATCTCCTGGACATGGGCACAGAGTGGAAGCCAGTTTCGGAGGACGAGAACCTCTTCGAAGGCCGTGACCGAAAGACAGGCGAGCTCAAATGGATGGCCACCAGAGTGGATCTCATATTCGGTCATCATCCCCAGTTGAGGGCTATCTCCGAGGTCTATGGGGCCGATGACGGAGAGGAGAAGTTCGTCCGCGACTTCGTAGCAGCCTGGGACAAGGTCATGAACCTGGACCGTTTCGATCTTCCTCGTTCATGACAATTTGCGGGAAGACCAGGCTATGAGGGACTTGGGACTGAGCCCTCCAAGCCC
>JAPWUY010000062.1 GCA_028275295.1 Thermodesulfobacteriota bacterium
GACTGTGGATCCTCATGCCCATGAAACCGCTTGGATCTCTCACGTACTGTGCTCTCTCAAGAAAGAGAGCCTCGAGCTCATAGATGTGGGAAGAGGATGGTCCATCGCATCCGCAGCCAAGAGATCAAAACTCCTAAGCCTCAGGGACAAGATAGAGAGCAAGGAAATCTCCTTGCTCTTGGTTCATGGAGCCAACCCGGTTTTCTCCTTCCCCGAGTTCGAGGTGTTAGAGGAAGCGGTGCGTAAGGGTCACTTGAAGTTGATTGGTCTTTCCTCCACAGAGGACGAGACCACAAGCCTCAGCTCTCTGATCCTTCCTGCATCGAATTTTCTCGAGGATTGGGCCGATGTGGAGCCACGGCCTGGGATACGGGGGATCGTGCAGCCTGTTATGGGCACGGTTTTCGACACGAAGGGCTTAGGGGATGTGCTCTTGGAGCTCACGAGGAGGCTCATTCCGGGAGACCCTTTGGGCCGTTACTCCTTCGATGGCTTCTTGAAGGAGAGGTGGAAGTCCTTCCACGAGGAGCTTGGAATACCAGGGGGGTTCGACAGTTGGTGGGCGGAGATTCTCCGAAGGGGAGGCCAGTGGGTGGAACCTTCTTCCAGCAAAAGGTGCGAGGTGGCGAGTCTCTCACCACCCATGGAGTGGGCATCCGACGAAGGAGGGCAAGGATTCGAACTCCTTGCCTATCCCACGGTCCAGTTCCTCGACGGCCGGGGCGCAAACAGGCCTTGGCTTCAAGAGCTTCCGGATCCCATGACCCAGATAACTTGGGGATCCTGGTTGGAGATCCATCCACAAGATGCCGAAAGGCTTGGGATCTCGAATGAACAGGTGGTCGTCTTGAAAGGGTTCTGGGGAGAGGCAGAGATTCCCGCGTACGTCACCCCGCTCACGATCCCTGGTGTCCTCTCCATGCCCTTGGGCCAGGGCCACACATCCTTTGGGAGATTCGCCAAGGGGTGCGGGGTCAATGGGTGGAAGCTCTGCTCAAGAGGGGCCAACCATGTGAGCATTCAACCGAGGGCCTTGAAGGTGAAATTCGCGAACACTGATGGAAGCCTCTCCCAGCACGGCAGGGGACTCGCTCAGGGGATGGATCTCGGGGAATACCAAGAGGCGAAATCCAAAGGGCAACTACCAAAACTGAGGCTCCCTCTGCCAGAGGCTTACGACCCCAAGGAGGATTTCTATCCTCCCCACAAACACAATCTCTACAGATGGGCAATGGTTGTGGACCTGGACAGATGCATCGGTTGTGGGGCGTGTGTCATAGCGTGCAATGCGGAAAACAACGTGGCCATAGTAGGAAGAGAGCTTGTGCTTCAAGGCCGGGAGATGCAATGGATCAGAATCGAGAGATACCTGGAGGATCATCCGCTCAAGGTCCGCTTTCTTCCAATGCTTTGCCAGCACTGCGATGCGGCACCGTGCGAGTCGGTCTGCCCTGTGTATGCACCCCATCATAGCGCAGAGGGTCTGAACAACCAGGTGTACAATCGATGCATAGGGACGCGATTCTGCTCGCAAAATTGTCCCTACAAGGTGAGAAGATTCAATTGGTTCACTTTCACGAGACCGAAACCCCTCCATCTCCAACTCAACCCAGATGTCACTGTGCGGCAAAAAGGAGTGATGGAGAAGTGTTCGTTCTGCGTTCAGAGAATAGTTGAGGCCAAGAACCGAATAAGAGGGGAGAGAAGGACCCTGAGGGATGGTGAAGTGATTCCTGCATGCGCCCAGACTTGCCCCACTGAGGCTCTGGTTTTCGGGAACCTCATGGATCCTGAAAGTCGGGTAGCTCGACTATCCAGAGATCCCAGGGCATATCAAGTACTCGGGCACCTCAACACGAAACCCGCTGTGATCTATCTCAAAAGGCTCGAGACCAGAAGAGAGGACATGGCTCCGTGAAAGATTGGCAAGCGTCCACACCAAAGAGCTACTCTGAAGTGCAGGAGATGATCCTTGGTGCGTTGAGCCCACCTGGAAGATCTTACTGGGGGGCTGTGATCCTTTGTCTTTTCGGCCTTCTCTATGGGGCCTCCTGTTGGGCCTATCAGATTCTGACGGGCATGGGCGTGGCTGGAATAAACCATCCCGTGAACTGGGGAATCTACCTTGTGAACTTCGTATTCTGGGTAGGGATAGCCCATTCAGGCACTCTCATATCCGCAATTCTCTATCTCTTGAGGGCCCGATGGAGGACCTCCATTGCCAGGGCAGCAGAGGCCATGACCGTATTCGCGGTGATGATCGCTGGTCTTTTTCCCTTCATACATCTCGGCCGGGTCTGGATATTTTACTGGATAATCCCGTATCCCAACCAGAGGGATCTCTGGCCCAATTTCCAGTCTCCCCTGGTCTTCGACTTCCTCGCCATATCCACCTATTTGACCGTGAGCAGCATGTTCTGGTACATGGGCATGCTCCCGGACCTCGCTGCCCTGAGGGATCAGTCTACAGGTCTCAAGAGGAGGATCTATGGTATCTTTTCCCTCGGCTGGCAAGGAACCCACATCCAGTGGCGTCACTATGGGACGGCATACCTTCTGTTCGCAGCATTCGCGACACCCCTCGTGATATCCGTACACAGCGTTGTCTCGTGGGACTTCGCCCTTTCGATAGTTCCCGGGTGGCACAGCACCATCTTCGCCCCTTATTTTGTGGCTGGGGCAATTCATTCGGGTTTGGCCATGGTCTTGACCCTTCTCATCCCCATGAGGGGACTCCTGGGGCTTCAGCCGTTGATCAATGTGGGGACCTTGGAATCCATCGCCAAGACAATGGTCCTGACAGGGCTCATTGTGGGTTACTCCTATGGGGTGGAGTATTTCATGGCATGGTATAGCGGAAACATGTTCGAGTGGGATACTTTCATATGGAGAGCGTTTGGCCATTATGCACCCCAGTTCTGGGTGATGGTCGTGTGCAACGTGGCAGGTCCATTGTTGTTCCTCATCAAGGCCATAAGGACCAATCTCATCTGGCTTTTCGCCGTGGGCATCATCGTGAACATAGGAATGTGGTACGAAAGGTTCGTCATCATAGTTGGATCCATGTCCCACGAGTATGTGCCCCACGCTTGGGGAGTCTATTCTCCATCATGGGTGGAGCTGAGTATCATGCTGGGTTCCTTTTCCATGTTCCTGTTTCTTTTCCTCTTGTTCTGCAAGTTCGTCCCGCCGGTCTCTGTCTTCGAGATGAAGGAACATCTGTGGACCCATGGGAAGGCCTAGTTGAGGGGAGGGGCAAGATGAAGGAGAGACTCTTGGGCATATTCACCTCCCTGGGGCAACTGGAAGAGGCGATCCCTCTGATCCAGCAGAAGGGGGCGAAGGTCAGGACCGTTTACTCTCCCATAGATTGCAGGGAGATCCTGGAGAAGATAGGCGTGAGAAAGACAAGCCCTGTGCGCTTCGCGACCTTGCTGGGAGGCCTTGCAGGACTGTCTCTGGGAGTTGGCTTCGCCATCTACACTTTCCTCGAGTGGAAATTCGTAACGAGCGGCAAGCCCACTCCACCGGCTGTGCCTCTCGTTGTTGTGGGGTTCGAGATGACCATTCTCTTCGGCTTCCTGAGCACCCTTCTCTGTATGCTGTTTCTCTGTGGGTTGCCCAGATTGAGAGGGTCTCAGGGTTACGATCCTCGCTTCAGCAAGGACAGATTTGGCCTCCTTCTCGAGTGCGACAGGGCTCAGAGAGAGGAGATCGAGATCTCCTTGGAGCAAGCCGGGGCAGAGGAAGTGAGGGTTTTGCGAACTAGGAGGACCTCACAATGAAGTTGCTTCCCTTGGCTGGAATAGTGTTGGGTGCTGCTTCCTTCCTATTGGGGATAAGAGGGGAGGATCCTTCCAGGGCCTGGGGCAGCTACCTCGTGAACCTGGTCTTTTGGATGGGAATTTGCATGGGCTCTATCACCTGGGTGGCCATAATGAACATGACCAATGCGAGCTGGGGAAGACCCCTCAAGAGACTAGCCGAAGCCCAAGTGGCCACGATGCCCTTTCTCTGGATCTTAGTTGCCCTTCTCTATGCAGGGCACCGAAGCCTGTACATCTGGTCCACTCATCCAGTTCACGGTAAAGAGAGATGGCTTGAGGCAGATTTTCTTTTCGGAAGGGACCTGCTCGTAATTGGGGCAATGACTCTGGTCTCCTATTTCTTGGTGCACCAATCAGTCAGAGCTGACGAGGAAAAACTCCTGGGAGGGGATGAGACCTCCGTGAGGCTGAGATGGCGAAGACAGATTCTCCTTTCGCCCGTCCTCGGGATTCTGTACGGTGTGGGGATGAGCGTTCTGGCATGGGATTTGATCATGTCCTTGGATCCCCACTGGGTGAGCACCCTATTCGGTGGCTACTATTTCATGGGAGGCCTTTACAGCGCCCTTGCCTGGCTGGCCGTTCTTTCTTTCCTTTTCCATCGAAGGGAAGGGATCCAAGGGAAGATCGATGGTTCTGTCTTCCACGACCTGGGAAAGCTCCTCTTCGCTTTCTGTCTGGTCACGGGGGATTTCTTCTATTCTCAATTCCTTGTCATCTGGTATGGAAATATCCCGGAGGAAACCAAGTACGTGATCCTGAGAGTCAAGACAGAGCCGTGGAACAGTGTGGCCTGGGTTGTCTTGGCAGGAGCATTCGGGATCCCGTTCGTGGCCCTTCTGAGCAGGAAGCTCAAGATGAGCCCCCCACTTTTAGGGGCCACAGCCTTGGTCGTCCTGGGAGGGATGTGGCTAGAGCGTTTTCTCCTCGTTGTTCCGTCTGTCGGAGCCAGAGGGCAAATTCCATTGGGGTGGGCCGAGGTAGGAGTTGCAGTTGGATTCCTCTCACTGGAGATAATGTGCTTTAGGTGGTTCATGGAGAGGGTCCCATGGCTTCCCGTAGGGGATCCTCTGTTTGAGAAGAGATGGGGATCGCTAAGTGGAGATCCCCTCGAGGTAAGTGGCCATCTCCCGGGGTCCAACAAAGGGGGAAAGGTTAGGGGTTGAGGTGTCCAGGGTGAGGGAGTACTTTTGGTTCTTGGCCGGTGCAGTTCTAGTCTGCGGTACCCTTTACTTTTTCTACATCTTTCCCGAGAAGGGAGCAGGGATAGAGCAACCCGTTTATTTCAGCCACAGGGTTCATGCCGGAGTCAAAGAGATAAGCTGCCTTTTCTGTCATCCCTTCGCGGAAAGATCCCCCAGGGCAGGAATACCCGATGTGGAGAAGTGCTTTTTCTGCCACAAGCACATCATCCCTCTGCATCCGGAAATCCAAAAAGAGTTATGGTATCTGGACAATGGGGTTCCTGTCCCGTGGGCCAGGGCTTACTATATCCCGGATCACGTCCACTTCAACCACGAACCTCACGTACGGAGAGGAATAGATTGCCGGGTATGCCACGGGGATGTGGCCAAATGGGATAGACTTCCCAGGGTGGATTTCAAGATGGGCTTTTGTGTTGGATGCCATAGAGCCTTGGGAGCAGAGCTCGACTGCTGGCTTGCATGCCACAGATGAAGGGGACATGAGGTGAAGGCGAGGGAATCGAATGGACAGATGACTGTGAAGTCCTTCTTTCTGTCCTCGGCCTTTTGGATGGTCATGGGCACCCTTGCAGGCCTGACTGGTGCAGTGGAGCTCATAGCGCCAGATCTCCTGGGAAATGTCCCGTGGCTGGTTTTCGGAAGGCTGAGACAGGCTCACACCAATATGGTCATGTTCGGATTCGTCGGGTCAGCCCTCCTCGGGGCAGCCCATTTCCTCGTCCCGAGGTTGCTCAGAACGCAACTCCACAGCGAGAGAATAGGGCTCTTTTGCGTCGTCCTCTGGGATCTGGCCATTGGGGTTGGGGTTGCGGCCCTCGCCATGGGGTATACGCAGAACAGAGAATATGCCGAGTTCATATGGCCTGTGGATGTGGCGATATTGATAGTGCTTCTCGGTATCTTCTACAACCTCCTCATGACTGTCCGAAAAAGGGGTGAGAACCTCCTCTACGTTTCCGTGTGGTACGTGATGGGTGCCCTCATATTCACCTTCTTGAGTTACTTCTTCGGAAACGCAGTATGGGCCCCGCAGACAGGGTCCATTTGGGGAATGCCGGACGCTATCCTGGCATGGTTTTACGGGCACAACATATTGGGTTTCTTCTTCACCCCTTTGGCTGTGGCGGTGGCATATTATGTCATTCCCATAGTGACGGGGCGCCCCCTTTACAGCCACACCTTGTCGCTCGTGGGATTTTGGTCCTTGCTTCTCCTTTACTCCCACATCGGCACCCACCATCTCCTCCAAGCCCCCGCACCAACGTGGCTCAAAGTGGTTGCCATAACGGGAAGCATAGGGATGCTGGTTCCAGTGATGACTGTCCTGATAAATCTCTGGCTGACCATGAAGGGCAGAATATCGGTCATACACACGGACATAGGTGGCAAGTTCGTATTCGCTGGGACAGTTTGGTACCTTTTCACCTGCCTCCAGGGCCCCCTCCAGTCCCTCCCTTACATCCAGAAGGTCACCCACTTCACCAATTGGGTGGTCGCCCATGCCCACATGGGTGTTCTCGGCTTTGCCGGTATGACAGCTCTGGGCGGCATATATTTCATGCTTCCCAGGATCACCGGAAGGCCCATCTACAGCGAGACCCTGGCTGACATCCAGTATTGGCTTGTGCTGACCGGGATGACAGGGTTCTTCGGCATCCTCACGGCTGCCGGCCTGGTGCAGGGTCACGCCTGGCTCAACGGAGAGGTGGTTTACAGGGTTCTGCCCCAACTTCATCCATACATGGTGGCGAGGGCAGCATCCGGAATATTCATAGTGGCAGGGGCATTGGTGGGCCTTTACAACATAGTTATGAGCCTGAGGGAAGCCCGCTCGAATGTAGGCAGTGGCGACCTCACTGGACAGGAGGGGCCATGAGAATGACCCCCGGCTTCATAGTGGGAGGCTCTCTGGCAATATTTCTCTGCGTGTTCTTCGTTGCAGTCCTGCTTCCTGGAATCACGGCCAAGGACACCCCATCCGAGATATTCAGGCCAAGGACCCCTTTGGAAGAGGAAGGGAGAAAGATTTACATCCAAAATGGCTGTTCCTATTGTCACAGCCAGTACGTGAGAAATCTCGACTGGGACCTGGGCGCCCAGAGAGTGGCTCAAGCTGGGGACTACGTGTCGGACAGGCCTCACCAACTGGGCTCGGAAAGGACCGGCCCGGATCTTTCCCAGGCAGGAGGGGAGCATCCAGATGATTGGCACATGGCCCATTTCATAAATCCCAGGTTCACGAGACCTGAATCCCTGATGCCCCCTTGGGAGTTTCTGGGCAGGGAAAGGCTCTTGGCACTCACAGCATATGTTCAGAGCCTGGGCTTCAAAGACGCCGACGCGCGGATGGCCCGCCAGCGTTACTGGAAACAAGAGGCGATCAAGGCTTACGAGGCAGGGCCAGATGCCAATGTGGAGTGGCTCCACAGCCATGTGCCAGAGCCCTGGAGGAAGCTTCCCAACCCCTATCCCACAACCGAGGCCGGTCTTCTGAGGGGAAAGAGGATATATCAGAGCTTCTGCATAGGATGCCATGGCCCCATAGGAGATGGCATGGGCCCGGCTCAGCCTTATCTTTATCCTCCGCCCCTGAATTTCACCATTCTGAAGGGGAGGGGGATCTCAGGGGGCATTCTCTACTATCAGATCATGAATGGCATCACGGGCACAGCCATGCCCTATTTCAAAAGGGAACTGGAATCCGAGAAGATCTGGGATGTGGGGAACTATGTCGCTGTGTACTTCATCGGAGAGACCGACGCGGGAGGAGAACCGAGAGGAATAGAAGCCTCGTACATCAGGCCTCGCGAGGGGAAGTGAAATGTACTTCTTGGGCTGGATCGTCCTCATAATGCTGGGTTTGGGAGCTGCCCTCTGGAGCTTCCTCTGGGCCCTCGAATCCGGGCAGATGGCAGAGCAGGAGAGGGCTAGATTCCTACCCCTGATAGCCGATGGAGAGAAGAAGGGCCATACTGAGCCAAGGGGGAAGGCCAGCATTGCACCCTATTTTCTCTTGCTTGTGGGGATACTCTTGCTCGGGGCAATTGTGGCCTGTTTTGTCCTGACCTTTGGGACGAGGGGGATATAGGTCCATGCGTTTTTTCCCTCTTTTGGACATCCAGTACGTGACACTGGCATTTTTCA
>JAPWUY010000063.1 GCA_028275295.1 Thermodesulfobacteriota bacterium
ACGTTGTGAGCCATAGTCCAGGCGGGCTCGCAGAAGACGTCCTTGAGAACACAGCAAGTGGACTTGTGGACATTGCCCTTGACGTCCTCGATCTCACAACCCTCGGGTACCTCAAGTTCATATACGAGTCCCTCTCCTTGATATCCACCCTGTTTTCCATCGAGGAGAAGGTGGCCGAGGCCAAAACCGTTGTTTTCCAGGGGATGCCCCTGGGTCCCACACAGCGCCTTCATGCCTGGATGAGGATAAATGGGATCGTCGGAGCCCTCGGATTCGCTCACACGGTCTCGAGCTTTTATACGGATGGCGTTGTCGAGGGCGATCTCGGAGGAAACCGGGGGATAGAGGTTGGAGGCATCCTCGTCCATTACCGAGGCCAAGACTCTCCGGAGCTCATGGATACAGATCCCAAAAAAGGCTCCACAGGCGCGCCTACAAGGCCCACCTTGAAACTCACCTTCAGTCGCGAGATCTCCATTGCCGACCCCAGCAAGGTCGTTCTCCTTGATCCAGAGAGGGGGAGCACGGTTCCTTGCGATATAGAGGTCTCTCAGAACGTTCTGAGCTTGACCCCACGTGAGCTTCTTGCTGGCCAGAGCCTCTATCGCCTCGAGCTAGAAGAAGGGGCAGTGAGGACGATGGATTCGGGAGCTACGAACCTGGGTTCGTACAGCTTAGAGTTCGTAACAGGCGAGCCCCTTATGGTCTCGGATGTCTTCTTTCAAGGCTATGCCGGGGCGCCATATGAGGAGACAGGCCCTCCATTGAGGCCTGTCTTCCATTTCTGCTTCAATGGGTGGATCGAGCCAGGAAGCAACTTCAATTCCATAGTCCTCGCGGATCCTTCGGGGCAGATAGTGGCACGATGCGGAGATGGCCTGGATTGCGAAATTGTAAACGATGAGCCACGCCACGAGCTCGTCCTCACAGTGGCCTTGCCCCTCCAACCCGGCACCCGATATACATGGCGAATACCCCAGGGAGCACTGGGCGTGAAATGGCCCAATTTGGCCTTCGAGCACACATTCGTTACAGCCTCCCTCAAGCTAATGGGGTCAGACCCTCAGCCAGGAGAATCGGATGTCTCGATCTGGTGGTCAAGGATATGGCTCGTCTTCAACGACGAGATCGTCGCGGCGGAAAATTTTGCCTCCATCTCCCTCCAAGCAGATGGCGAGCCGGTCGGGGCCGAGATAATCGTCGGGTCCGATCAGCTCGTGGTCTTCCCTCCTATTCCCATGTCCTACAACACCCGTTACACCCTCACCCTTCCCCATGGGGCATTGAGGGGCAAGTGGACCGAGGCGCCATCCGAGCCCATCACCCTGAGTTTCACTACGGCTATCCCTCCCGTATTGGTGAGCACCAATCCCCAGGACAAGGCCTCGGGGGTTCCAAGAGACTTGGGAGAGATAGTGCTCACCTTCTCCGAGCCAGTGAAGCCAGAATTGCCTGATTCCCGTTGGACGGAGGATTCCAGGTGCCTGGGGATCAGGGTGGAGACGGATGTGTCGGATGTGGGAGAGCTGCCCTGCAGGTCGAAAATAGAGGGGCCGCATGTGATCCTGAATTGCTCCAACCCTTGGGGAACTTGGCCTTTTCCGGCCGGGACCAAGGTTACGGTCAATTACAATGGGAGAGGTCTCATGGACCTAAAGGGAAACCCAACTGTGTCCCCCTACACCTTCTCCTTCAAGACTGGCAAAAGGACCATTCCCCCGCAGGTCGTATCCACCCTCCCCGAAGATGGAGAAGAAAATGTCTCCTCGAGGCCCATCATCTGCGTTCGATTCAGCAAACCTGTCCAGCCCGGCCCCAAGTGGAAGGCCATCTCCCTGCAGTCGGAGGCAGGCGAGGCCGTGCCGTTCACAGCGCAGGTGAGCTCTAGTGGCGAGCTTCAGATCACCCCCCAGAGGGATCTCAAAAGGCTCACACGATACACGGTCAACATTCCCGCAAAATCCGTGAAGGACCCATTCGGCACGCCCTCCCAGAGGCCATATACCTTCGCCTTCCGCACATCTGGCCCCATCTAGCCGCTACTGCCCGCAACCGGGGGATAAAGGGGATCGTCCCGAGGGACACGTTTTGAAAAGACCCCCCACGTTCTTGCGGACGCGCAGAGCGCATGCCTCCGAGAAAACCACCCTTCGCATCGCGAGCGGCCCTTCCCCCGCAAGGCCATGCGTCCTAGGCTAGCCCCCCCCGGAGGGGCGGGCTCCGCACGCCCGGACAACGTCCGGGTCACGCCTTACCCGGGCATCTCGCCTTTGGAGCCGCTCGTTCTCCTTGTGGGGGTCCGGTTTCGCGGAGGGGCGGGCTCCGCACGCCCGTAACGACGGCACAACGCCAACCCAAGTGTTGTCTTCCCTGGCCCACCGGCCTCTCGCTCGCCCGTCCGGAATCATGACCTGCCTCGCCTTGCGCCCGGCCCGTACGTGTGGGCGCGGAGACCGCGCCCCTCCGAAAAACCAGCTCCCGCGCATTCTCGGGGCCTCATCTCTCAAGGCCCGATACCCTCGGCTCGCCCTCGCCTCGGAGGGGCGGGCTCTGCACGCCCGCGATGGCACCATCGCTCCACCCAGGCATGTCCCCGGTTGGCCACCGCGTCATCGGCAACCATCCGGTGGGAATGAGACGCCTTGGCATTCGCATGGCCGTACCACGCGGAACCGCAGAGCGCATCCCTCCGAGAAAATCGTTCCTCGCGTTATCTCCGGCTTTTCCCCGCAAGGCCATTCGTCTTGGGCTAACCCCCGCGGAGGGGCGGGCTCCGCACGCCCGGAAGGAAGGCTTCGGTTGGACCGAGGCATGTCCCCTCTTGGCCACCGAACCATCGTTAAGGCATGTATTGGGAATGAAAGGCCACGGGGCATTCGTGCGGCCGTACCCTGCGGACGCGCAGAGCGCATCCCTCCGAGAAAACCGCCTTCCGCGTCATCTCGGGGCTTTCCCAGTTAGGCCATCCCAGCTCGGGTAGCCCACCCGGCGGAGGCGCGGGCTCCGCACGCCCGCAACATCGGCATCGGGCCAACCCCAACGTTGCCTCCTATTGGCCACCGGGTCATCGTCAACTCATGTGGTCGAAATGAAATGCCTCGGCGCTAGTTCGGCCTTGCCATGCGGACGCGCGGAGCGCGTCCCTCCGAGAAAAACGCCCCCCGCGTTATCTCCGGGCTACCCCCGCAAGGCCATCCTAACTCGGATAGCCCACCCCCCGGAGGGGCGGGCTCCGCACGCCCGTAAAGATGGCAATGCCTTCACCGAAACATTGCCCCCTTGGGCCACCAGGCGTTCGTTTGCCCCGGATCATTATGTTGTGCCTTAGCTTCCGCTCGGCCCCTACTCCCGGGCGCAAAGACCGCGCCCCTCCGAGAAAACCACCCCTCGCGTTATCTCCGGCCCTCACCCCGCTAGGCCATCCGTCCTGGGCTAACCCCCCCTTGGAGGGGCGGGCTCCGCACGCCCGCGAGGGAATGCCTTGGTTTCACCCTGGTACACCCCCGCTAGGCCACCGGCCTCCCGATTACTCCTCGCTCGTCATGCCCTAGCCCGGGCTTGTGTACGGCCTTGCCACCCGGGCGCGGAGACCGCGCCCCTCCGAGAAAACCGCCATCCGCCTATCTCGGGCCTCTCCCCGCAAGGCCATCTTGCCCTGGATAGCCCACCCCTCGGAGGGGCGGGCTCTGCACGCCCGAGGGGAACGCTCGCGCTTGACCGAGGCATGTGCCCTCTTGGCGACGGTGCTATCGTTAACGCATGTATTCGAAATGTAAGGCCACGGCATTCGTGCGGCCGTACCACGCGGACGCGCGGAGCGCATCCCTCCGAAAAGCCCTCCCCTCGGGAACCTCGGGGTGTACCCCGTAGGGCCCTCTCCGTCGGGTGCGCATCCCCCCGGAGGGGCGGGCTCCGCACGCCCGTAATGAGACCATTGGCCCCATCCGGCCATCTCCCCGGTAGGCCACCGAGTTATTGTCAACGCATGGGGTGGAAATAAAAATGTCTCGGCGTGCGTACGGCCTCCCCACGCGGACGCGCAGAGCGCATCCCTCCGACAAAAACGCCGCTCGCGTCATCTCGGGCCTTTCCCCGCAAGGCCATCTTGCCCTGGATAGCCCACCCCTCGGAGGGGCGGGCTCCGCACGCCCGCGACGGCACCATCGCTCCACCCAGGCATGTTTCCGGTTGGCCATCTGTCTTGGGCTAGCCCCCCTCGGAGGGGCGGGCTCCGCACGCCCACAAGGAAGGCACAACGCCAACTCCACCGTTGCCTCCTCTTGGCCACCGGGTCATCGTCAACGCATGTGGCGGAAATGGAATGCCTCGGCACACATACGGCCTCCCCACGCGGACGCGCAGAGCGCATCCCTCCGAGAAAATCGCCTTTCGCGTCATCTCGGGGCTTTCCCAGCTAGGCCATCCCAGCTCGGATCACCAATCCGGCGGAGGGGCGGGCTCCGCACGCCCGCAAAGATGGCAATGCCTTCACCGAAAGATTACCCCCTTGGGCCGCCCGGCGTTCTATGCCCCGATGATTATGTTATCCCTCGGCTTGCGTCCGGGCCGTATTCGCGGACGCGCAGAGCGCATCCCTCCGAGAAAATCACTTTTCGCGCCATCCCGGGGCTCGCCAAGCAAGGCCCTCTATCATCGCTTGGCCGTTTAGCGGAGGGGCGGGCTCCGCACGCCCGGAAGGAAGGCTTCGGTTGGACCGAGGCATGTCCCCTCTTGGCCACCGGGTGTTGGTTTGCCTTTGACCATCATGCCCTACCCCGCGTTTACATCCGGCCTTGCCACCCTGGCGCAAAGACCGCGCCCCTCGAAGAAAACCGGCGCCTAGCGTTTTCTCGGGGGTTACGGCCCAGGGCCGTCTTCATGGACTGCATCCGGCCCCCCTTTTCGCACCCGCGGGGCGCATTTCTCCAAAAAAAACGCCGACCACTCGAATGGGCGGATATTTCCGCAAGAGATCGCCACACGCCCCGTGCACGGCCGTCCCAATGACCCCCGCGGGCGCCTCGATCCCCCAACGCGGGCACAAAAAAAGGGGGCCTTTCGAGGCCCCCTTCTATTCGGGCTATAGAGCCCTACGGTTATCTCGTGTAAGTGCCGGTTGCGACTCCTCCGTCAGGGTTGGTAACCGTGATGGTCACGGGCACTCCCTTCGGGAAGAGGGCCTTGAGGCCAGTGCCCCTCAGCCTGATCCAGCTCGAGCTCTTGTAGACGTAATTGGTCCAAGTGGTGCTTCCAATCTTCACCGTGAGCCCGCTCTGAAAGCCGGACCCTTTCACATCCAGCTTGAACCCATATACCGGCGCCTTCTCGATGCTCGTTATGCTCACAGGCTGAGAGGCAGGCGCGACGGTGCCAGTGTACGTCTTGGTGCCGGTGCAACCGAGAGCGTCCGTCACCGTGACCGTCACGCTGTAGGGGCCGGCCGTTGTGGGCGTGCCGCTTATGACGCCGGTGCTGGCATTGATGCTCAGGCCGGCAGGCAGCCCTGTAGCGCTAAAGGTGTAAGGCGCCGTGCCACCACTTGCATCCAGATCCACATTCACAGCCTGACCCACCTTCAGGGAACCGAGGTCAGCCGGTGTGATGGTGATCGTGCCACAAGGTGTAGGGTTGATCGTGACCGTGTAGGTCCTCGAGCCCTTGCACACTCCACCAGCATCCGTGGCCGTCACGGTGAAGGTGTAAGTTCCATCCGCGGTGGGCGTGCCGCTCAGCACAGCCTTGGTCCCGTCTGTGGATGCCGCGAGGGTCAGTCCAGGAGGCAGAGTGCCCGTGTAGGTGAAGGTGTAAGGAGGCACTGCCACAGCGGTCGGTATGGTGGCTGGGGCCGCGAATACCACATCAATCGTAGCGCTGTAAGCTACACCCTCCTGCCCGCTGCCCAGGGCGCTGGGGTACAGGGTGTACGTGCCGCAAGTACCTCCAATACTGACCGTGTAAGGCCCAACATCGGCGACGCAGTTCTTGGCATCCTTGAGGGTTGCGCCGAAAGTGAACGAGCCCGGATTGGTCGGAGTGCCCGCAAGGACGGGTCCGGCTCCGAATGAAAGCCCCGGAGGCAGAGTCCCCGAAGACTTGCTCATCGTTATTGGAGCGGTGGCGTTTATCGATCCAGCCGTACTGAAGGCTGTACTGTAGCCTGCGACTCCAGCAGTTCCCGATGGAAGTACCCCGCTTGCTGGTGTGGCCTTGAGCTGCACTGCAGAGCAATCAAAGGGCTGGACCGCGAGATCGAAGGTCTTGCTGATGAGCCGGCACCTGCTTCCTCCGGCGTAATCGTCATCCACCTCGATCTTTATCTTCTTGACCCCCACGTCCGTTGGCGATGGAGCAGCTCCACAGGTGATAGTGAATGTCGTTTCGGTCGTTGTAGAACTCACCGCGGTCGCGGTCGACCCGCAACCCCATGCAGCGGGAAAGCCGCTTATTCTCATGTTGGTCGCGGCCACTCCGGCCGGCAGAGCTGGCGTGACCTTGACCTGAGCGGTATATGCGATGCCTACCAAGGCTGGAGGCAACGTCTCCGTGACAAAAGCTAGGGTGTCAGGACACGTCCAGGTCACCTTCACATCGTCAATGAGGATGTCGTAGTCCTTGTCTCCAGCGGGATTGTCCCACCCTGCCGAGAACACCAAGTAGATGGGAGCGGCGCTAGCGGAATAGTCCTTTCCCCGAAGGTCAACACCGGCAACGTTTGTAAGGTCAATCAACTTCTCGTCCCAGCCATTGGGCTTGCTGGAGTCGCACCTGTTGAAATTCAGTGGCCCCAGCCACACTCCACCTATGTTGTCGTACAACAGGACTTGTAAAGTATCTCCTGGGTCTGTGGCGCTCTCGCAATAGTTGTAGAGCCAGAAGCTAAGCTGGGGGCCCACCGCGTTGTTGAGAACAGCAAACGCTAAACCATTTGACCCAAAATCCTGAGATCCGGCGGGGATGGAGTCGGTGTAGAACCACGCCATCTAAGCACCGCCGTGTGCGGTCGCCCCTGGGATGTCCGTCGAGACAACGGCCACATCCCAGTACCTGGTCCCGGGATTGGTGCAGGTACCTGGGGTGGCAAAGCAGTTCCCCCATCCCCAACCAGTAGGAGGGAAGGTCCCTTCAAAGCCCTCGCTCAGGGCCGTAACCTGCATGGTGGCCTTCTCTTGGGCCATCGCCCCTGGTAGGGCCATGCCCAGAGCCATCAGAAACGCCAAAAGACCATAAGCCCATTTTTTCTTCATCCTTACACCTCCTTTACCATCATTTTTTCCCAAACTCGCTCTGCCTTCTCTACCCATCCCTCAACCTCCTTTACTTTCCCTTGGCCAGGATCACCTTCTCTTGCCCGTGGCTCGGCTCGCCTTGCCGCAGTCGCCTCGAAGGACGCTCGGCCAATCACCCCAACCAAGCCATCAAACCCGGGATCTCCTTTGCACCACCTCCTTTCTCCTCAAATCACCCCAAAAATGATGCCCCAAACCGTCTGGGCAAGTCTACACCATCGCGCCCTCAAGATCAACCCAAAACTTTATGGTTCTCACCCCATGGCCACAAGCCCAAGTTAGGCCTAGTAAATACCATCCCCGTTCACAGCTTGTCAAGAGGAAAAAAGCACCTCACGGCGGAGAAGGAGAAAAATTTTTTGTGGCAAGAGGGGAGGAGGCCGGGAGGGTGGTCCGGGGTGGGGCGGAGGGGAGGGTTGTGGAGACGGGGCCCCCAAAGGATGGCAAAGCCAGGGGTCACGGCCTTGGGGGGAAGGGGCGGGAGATGACGCGAGAGGTGGTTTTCTCGGAGGGGCGCGGTTTCCGCGCCCGGGTGGCAAGGCCGGAGGCCAGCCGGGGCATAACACGATCAAGGAGGGGTAAACGAACACCCGGTGGGCATGAGAAGGCGACGTTGGGGTTGACGTTATGCCGTCATCGCGGGCGTGCGGAGCCCGCCCCTCCGAGGGGGGCCATCCAGGGCAAAATGGCCTCGCGGGGAAAGGCCGGAAATAACGTGGAGGGCGGTTTTCTCGGAGGGACGCACTCCGTGCGTCCGCGTGGCAAGGCCGGAGGCGGGCCGGGGCATAACACGATCAAGGAGGGGTAAACGAACACCCGGTGGGCATGAGAAGGCGACGTTGGGGTTGACGTTATGCCGTCATCGCGGGCGTGCGGAG
>JAPWUY010000064.1 GCA_028275295.1 Thermodesulfobacteriota bacterium
AGTCAATATGGTCTCGATGCCTGTCTCCACTGTCTTGTTCTCCAGGACAGGGATCTCTATGGTAGCATCCTGGGGGGGCGTTGCGCCCTGAAACCTGTAACCGCAGGCCGGGGCCATGAGCGAGAGTCCAAGGATGACTGCCGCCCCGAGGAGGATCCTTGGGCGGCTCCTAGCCAGAGAAATTCTCTCCCTCTTCACCGCATCCTCTCCTTTCTCCTCCTCATGCCACAAGGCTCAAGAGCTTGTCGGGTACGTGGATCGCCTTCTTTATGGGCCTGTCGCCCAGATGCTTTTTCACCCTAGGATCCCTGAGGGCCGCATCCAGCACCTCCTCCTTGGAAGCTCCAACTGGCATCGTCAATTGAGCCCTCACCTTTCCATTGATCTGGACCACTACCTGCACCTCTTCCTTGAGGAGCATCTCCTCCTTCCAAAGGGGCCATGGGTGATCCACCAGAGAAGACTCCTTGCCCATTCTCTCCCAGAGCTCCTCGCATATGTGGGGGACAAAGGGATAGAGGAGCACAACCGCGGTCTCCAGGGCTTTCCTCATCGCTGCCTTCCCCGTCTGGTCCAGGGCATCGGGATCGAGATTCTGGATCTGGTTCACGAGGGTGCGGATGGCACTTATGGCTGTATTGAGGTGGTAACGCTCCTCGATCTCCTCGGTCACCTTCTTGATCGTTGCATGAGTGGCCTGAAGCAAGCCCCTGGCCGGCCCAGGTGGTGGGAGTTCCCCCTCATAGGGCTCTATCCCCTTGAGGGATTCCATCCTGGAGATGACCAGGTTCCAGAACCGATTCAGGAACCTGTAGCAGCCTTCCACGTTCTGGTCGCTCCACTCGAGGTCCTTCTCGGGTGGAGAATCCGAAAGGCAAAAGAGCCTCACTGTATCAGCCCCGTATTTTTCAACGATCTTATCAGGATCCACCACGTTCTTCTTGGACTTGGACATCTTCTCAACTCGTCCCACCTTGACTGGCTGAGAGCATTTCTTGCAGAAAGGCCCATCGGCCCTTTCCTCCACCTCCTCTGGATACAAGTAGTCGTGCTCCGGGCAGAAGTAGGTCTCCTTGCATACCATTCCCTGGGTGAGGAGTCTCCTGTAAGGTTCCCCTTCCTTGTAGAGGCCGAGGTCCCTCATGAACATGGTCCAGAAGCGAGAGTAGAGGAGATGGAGGATCGCGTGTTCTATACCACCTATGTACTGATCCACGGGCATCCAGTAGGCTATTGCCTCGGGATCCAGGGGGCCTTCTGTGTAATGGGGGCACGTGTAGCGGCCGAAGTACCAAGAGGAGTCCACAAAGGTGTCCATGGTATCGGTCTCCCTTCTGGCCTCTCTCCCACATCCTGGGCAATTGACTCTGAGAAAAGAGTCCGACTCGGGCAGAGGAGACCTTCCCCCTTCCAGTAAATCCAGATCCAGAGGCAATACAACTGGAAGGTCCTCGTAAGGGACCGGCACTATGCCGCAGGACGAACAGTAGATTATGGGGATGGGCGTTCCCCAATATCTCTGCCTGGAGATGCCCCAATCCCTCAGGCGGTAATTGACCGTCCTCTTTCCTATCCCCCTCTCCTCCAAATACTGGCCAATGGCATCCCTCGCCTTCTCGCTTGGAAGTCCACTGAAAGGTCCAGACTGGACCAGAATGCCCTCCTCGGTGTAGGCCTCCACCATGCTTCCTTCATCGAGATCACCATGAGGGGGTTTTATGACCACTCTCACAGGAAGCCCGTACTTCCTAGCAAAGTCGAGGTCCCTCTGATCGTGTGCTGGCACTGCCATTATCGCCCCTGTACCGTATTCCATCAGGACAAAATTGGCGACCCATATGGGTATCTCCTCCTGGGTTAGGGGATTTATGGCAAATCTTCCCGTAAAGACCCCCTCTTTCTCCGTGGACTCGGCCTCCCTCATGAAGCGATCGACTCGGCTCTGCCTTTCCACGAACTTGAGGACCTCTTCCTCCCTTCCGGTGCCTTGGCAAAGACTCCTCACCATGGGATGCTCCGGTGCCAGGACCATGAAGGTGGCTCCATAGAGGGTGTCCTGCCTCGTGGTGAAGATCCTTATCTTCTCCTGGGATCCCACTACGGGAAAGTCCACTTCTGCTCCGTAACTCTTGCCGATCCAGTTGGTCTGCATGGTCAGGACCCTCTCTGGCCAAGCTCCAGCGAGTTCCTTGCAGCCTTTGAGAAGCTCCTCCGCATAGGCAGTTATCCTCAGGAACCATTGCTCCAGTTCCTTCTGGATGACCTCCGAGCCGCACCTCCAGCAAAGCCCTGCCTCCACCTGTTCGTTGGCCAAAACGGTCTTGCACGAGGGGCACCAATTGACGAAGCCCTTTTTTCTGTACGCCAGCCCCCTCTCGTACATCTTGAGAAAGACCCACTGGTTCCACTTGTAATAATCGGGAGTGCAAGTGGCGAACTCCCTGCTCCAGTCATAGCTGTATCCGAGGCGCTTGAGTTGGGATCTCATGAAGTCTATGTTCTGAAAGGTCCAAACAGCTGGATGGACCTTTTGCTCTATGGCTGCATTCTCAGCTGGAAGCCCGAATGCGTCCCAGCCCATGGGATGGAGGACATTGTAGCCCTGCATCCTTCGAAATCTGGCCATCACATCCCCGATACTGTAGTTTCGCACATGCCCCATGTGGATGCGACCCGAAGGATAGGGGAACATCTCGAGGAGATAGTATTTGGGCCTTGTCCTGTCAATCTGGACCTGGAAAACTTTAGCTTCCTCCCAGCGAGCCTGCCATTTAGCCTCTATCTCATGGGGATCGTATCTGTGTTCCATCTGCCTCCTCTCCCAGGATCGAAACTTCACCCATTGAGCCAGGATGATAACATCCTTTGCCGCATCAAAGCAAATTCCACACTCTCCGAGAGCCCCTACGGGATCCGGCCTTCAGTCGTCGTGGGCCCAAGGGGAGTTCCTCTTCCGGATCCTCCGGGATCAAGCCCCAAATCCTTAAGCCCCCTTGGAAAGACCTGGCCCTGATGGGCCTACCTTGGTCCCTGTCGGGAATCTGCGCCGACTTGAGGCTATTATAGTCGCTCCTTGACGGCGCGAGGGAGAATATCCCTGAAAGAGCTTTCAAGGGTCCAGTGGTTTCATGGCGAGATAGCTCAAGGGATCGGCACGGGCTTAGGATCCGGGTTAGAATAGAAAGGGGAAAAGGGCTGGGCTAGAGGAAAGGTCGAAATTGAAAGCGAGGGCTAAGGACGTAGGACTTCTTGCCACGGCCAAGTGGCCGGAGCAGTACCCCGAAGGGAGGGTTCCGGAGGTTGCCTTTGCCGGAAGGTCCAACGTGGGCAAATCCTCCCTCATCAATGCCCTTTTGGGTCAAAAGGGACTTGCCCGCGTGAGCCGAACTCCCGGTAAGACCCAGTTGATTCACTTTTACAAGGCGGGAGACAGCCTGGTCTTCGTGGATCTTCCTGGTTATGGGTATGCCAAGGTCTCCCAAAGGGTTCGCCGGAGCTGGGGACCGATGGTGGAGAGGTATCTCTTGACCAGGCAGAACTTGAGGCTAGTTCTCCTACTTCTGGATGCGAGAAGGGTCCCTGGGGAAATGGATATGCAGCTCAAAGCATGGCTTGAACAGAGAAGCATCCCCTATGTCCCAGTGGTGACCAAGATAGACAAGATCTCCTCGGGAAAAAGGCGTAACTGTCTGAGGGAGATATCCGGGGCCTTGGGTGTGGAGATGGAGAGACTTATTCCCTTTTCAGCCTTGACCTTGGAGGGAAAAGGGGAGCTCTGGAGAAAGATCCTGGAGGAGGTGGGGGAGAGCTGAAGCCCCCTTCTCCAAGAGTCCCAAGATGACCCTTGACAGGGCCAGTGAAGTCTATTACAGTTCATGGCAAATTTTTTCCATGGTCTCTGCGTGCGAATGCGATCTTCAGTGTTGGTTGAGGCGGAGGATGTAGATGGGAGGTCCATGGGTCGGAGGGCCCGTGGACTTTTTTTTGCCCGAGGCTCGCTTACGGTAGCCTTCCAGTCGGGATAGAGAGGAGCTGATCCATGCCAGAGAGCTATGTGCCCATTTTCGTCTTCTTGGTTGTGAACGTGGCTGTAGCTGTTCTCATAATCGCTCTGTCCACCTATCTGGTAAAAAGGAAGCCCACAGCTCAAAAGCTCATGCCTTACGAGTGTGGCATGGATCCCTTTGGGACAGCCAGGAAGAGGTTCTCGGTCAAGTTCTTCGTTGTGGCCATGTTGTTCATAATCTTCGACATAGAGGCTGTGTTTCTCTATCCTTGGGCTGTTGTTTTCAAAGACCTCAAGCTCTTCGGGCTCATTGAGATGGTCGTATTCATAGCGGTCTTGTTGCTTGGGCTCTTCTACGCTTGGAAGAAAGGGGCACTGGAATGGCAGTAGTGGAGAGAGGTCAAGGTTCTGTAGTACTTTCCAAGCTGGAGTGGCTCGTAAATTGGAGCCGAAAATCCTCCATGTGGCCTTTTGGATTCGGCCTGGCTTGCTGCGCCCTGGAGATGATAGCCACAGCGGGGGGGAGTCGATTCGACATAGCTAGGTTCGGGATGGAGGTGTTCAGACCCTCGCCCCGACAAGCGGACCTCATGATCGTAGCCGGGACAGTCACTCGCAAGATGCTCCCCGTTGTCCTCAGGCTTTACGAACAGATGGCCGATCCCAAGTGGGTCATAGCCATGGGAGCATGCGCGTCCACAGGTGGGGTCTTCGACACCTACGCGGTGGTGCAGGGAATAGACCAGTACTTGCCGGTGGACGTATACATACCTGGGTGCCCCCCCAGGCCGGAGGCCTTGCTGCACGGGATTCTGAGACTCCATGAGATGGTCCTGAAGGGGCAGGCCAGGGGCACGAGCCTTCGGGGATGAGCCATGGGTGAAGAACACATAGCGGTGAGGAAGGTTCAGGAAGCTCTGCCGGATGCCATCCAGAGCATAGGGACATTCAGGGATGAGACCTGGATCGTGGTGGCGAGGGAAAGGTTGCTCGATGTCTGCAAGTTCTTGAAGGAGGACCCTGAGCTGGCATTCGATTTTCTTTCCTTTGTGTGCGGGGTGGATTACTATCCATCTCAACCAAGGTTCGAGGTGGTCTACCAGCTATACTCCACCAAGCACCACCACAGGTTCAGGGTCAAGACCAAGGTGCCCGAAGATGATCCCAAGGTGCCCAGTGTCGTCACCATTTGGCCCACTGCTGATTGGCATGAAAGGGAGACATACGATCTTTTCGGAATAGAATTCCAAGGACACCCAGATCTGAGGAGGATCCTTCTGCCTGCCGATTGGGTTGGGCATCCCCTTCGCAAGGACTATCCGTTGCGAGGTCCCGAGAGGTCTTCCTGAGGCGGGGAGGCGAAGATGGAGAAGCTGGAAAGCGAGACCTTGATGCTCAATGTGGGCCCTCACCATCCGAGCACCCATGGGGTGTTGAGGGTGATCGTGGAACTCGATGGAGAGAGGGTGGTGGATCTCAAGCCAGATCTGGGTTTCTTGCACAGGGGTGTGGAGAAACTAGCAGAATCCAAGACCTACCACCAGTTCATTCCTGTCACGGATCGCCTGGACTACATGGCGGCATCTTACAATAATTTCGCTTACTGCCTGGCTGTGGAGAAACTTTTGGGGCTGGAGGTGCCTCTCAGGGCCCAATACATCAGGGTGATAATTGGCGAGCTCAGTAGGATATTCAGCCACCTATTCTGGTTGGGGACTCACGCTCACGACCTAGGGGCCATGACCCCCATTTTCTATGCCCTGAGGGAGCGAGAGGAGATAATGAACCTGTTCGAGATGTGCTGTGGCGGCAGGCTGACTCAGACTTACTTCAGGATAGGGGGGGTTGCAGCGGACATTCCCGAGGGCTTCGTGGAAAAGGTCAAGGCGTTCACGAACCATTTTCCCCAGAGGGTGGACGAGTACGAGGCACTTCTCACCGAGAACCCCATATGGATGGAAAGGGCAGTCGGTGTCGGAGTTCTCTCCAAGGAAGATGCCATAGCCCTGGGTGCTAGTGGCCCCATGGCCAGAGGTTCTGGACTGGCGCTGGATGTGAGGAAGGACAACCCTTATTCTAGCTACGATCACTTTGACTTCGAGGTCCCTGTCTTCGAGGGTGGCGATGTCTATAGCCGTTACTTGGTGAGGATGGAGGAGATGCGCCAGTCTACCAAGATCATAGATCAGGCCATAGACAATCTTCCTCCCGGCCCGTATCTGGCAGAAGCTCCAAGATACGTTCCTCCACCCAAGGAGAGGACATTGGGCGAGATCGAGGCCCTGATCCACCACTTCATCCTCTACCAGGAGGGTCTCAAGCCTCCAGTGGGAGAGGTTTACGCCTGTGTGGAGTCTCCACGGGGTGAGATGGGATATTACATAATAAGCGATGGAAGCCCGAGGCCCTACAGGCTCAAAATAAGGCCTCCAGCATTCGTGAATCTGGAATCCCTCGCAACCATGACGAGGGGGAGGCTTCTTGCGGACCTCATAGCTATCTTGAGCAGCGTCGATATAGTGCTCGCTGAGATAGACCGATGAGAGGAATCGCCTCGGATCGATCAGGGCTTCCACCGAGGGGGTGGCTGCCAGGCAATGCATGCAGTCTACCAGGAGAGCTTCCATATAGAGGGAGGGGATTTCAGCAGGGCAGGGGCAGCAGCGAGCAGAGTGAAACAGATACTCAAGGAGATAGGTCTGGATTCCAGTTATGTGAAGAGGGCTGTGGTTATCGCATATGAGGCGGAGATAAATGTCGTGTCCTATGCCACAAGGGGAAAGATGACCCTCACTGTGAGCCCTGCCAAGATAGATATAACTGTGGAGGATGTTGGGCCTGGGATAGAGGATATAGAGCTCGCCATGCAGGAGGGTTACTCGACTGCCTCGGACTGGATAAGGGAGATGGGTTTTGGAGCCGGGATGGGTCTTCCCAACATAAAGAAGAACTCCGATTTCCTGGAGATAGAGTCGGAGGTGGGAGTCGGCACAAGGGTGCACGCGGAGGTCCATCTGGCAAAAGGGGGTAGGCCCTCATGAAGCTCCGGGAGATCGTGGAATCATTGGGGCTCGAAGTGAAGTGCTGTGGTGACAGGTTGGATAGAGAGGTGACCGGGGCTTATGCGAGCGATCTTCTCAGCGATGTGATGGCCAAATCCAAGGCTGGGGATGTCTGGATAACTCTCCAGACCCACATGAACATAATTGCGGTTGCTGCGCTCAACGATCTTGCTGGGATAATTCTCGTGAACGGGAGGGAACCGGAGGAAGCGACCCTCAAGAAGGCGGAGGACGAAGGGATAGTGATAATGGTGAGCAAGGAACCCACCTTCGAGGTCGCTGGGAAGCTTTACGAGATGGGGCTTCGGGGAGGACATGGGGCTGGTTGAGATCCGTGCGGATCTCCACATCCATACCTCCTTGTCCCCATGTAGCGATACCTGGAGGATGACCCCAAGGGCCATAGTGGAGAGGGCCAGGGGCTTGGAATTGAGGATGATAGCTGTATGCGATCACAACTCCATGAGGAATGTGGAGGCCGTGCAGAGGGCGGCCAAAGGATCGGGGGTGGTGGTCCTCCCCGGCATGGAGATAACCTCATGGGAAGAGGTCCACATCCTAGGGATTTTTCAGGCCCTGGAGGGGGCTTGGGCCATGCAAGCTTTTGTGGATGAGAACCTGCCTGGGGAGAATATCCCGGAGGTTTTCGGCTACCAGGTCCTGATGGACGAGAATGACGAAATAGTGGGCTCGGAAGATCGACTCCTTGCCGGAGCCACAACCTTGAAGGTGGAGGAGGTGGTTGAGGCCATTCACAGATTCGGTGGATTGGCCATAGCCAGCCACGTGGACAGGGAGGGGTTCGGCATAATAGGACAGCTTGGGTGGATTCCCGAAACTTTGTCATTGGATGCCCTCGAGGTCTCATGGGCGATGACGAGGCCAGAGGCGAGGCAGAGATTCCCCGAGATCTCCAAATGGCCCCTTCTGAGGAGCTCGGACGCCCACAGCCCGGAAGAGATAGGGAGGGCCTGGACCAGGCTCCTCGTGAGCCAAGGTACATGGGCGGAGCTGAAGATGGCTCTCAAAGGGGAGGACGGAAGGAGAGTTTTGGGAGGGAGCTGACAGGTGGAGGATCTCTCCC
>JAPWUY010000065.1 GCA_028275295.1 Thermodesulfobacteriota bacterium
GTATCCGGCATAGTCCTCGAGTTCCAATTCGGGACCAACTTCTCTAGGTTCTCCCAATCCGTGGCCAATGTGTTCGCTCCCCTCATGGCCTACGAGGCAATGACCGCCTTTTTCCTGGAGGCGGGTTTTCTGGGCATAATGCTATTTGGTTGGAACAGGGTCTCCAGAAAGGTCCATCTGGCATCCACCTGCCTTGTCGCCCTGGGAGCCACCTTTTCGGCCTTCTGGATCATGGCTGCCAACTCGTGGATGCAGACCCCCGCTGGATTCCATTTCCAGGATGGAAAATTTTTGGTTGTCGACTTCTGGCAGGCAATTTTCAACCCCTCCTTTCCATCGAGGCTGGCCCATATGCTCCTCGCATCTTACCAGACATCGTCCTTCGCAGTGGCCGGGATAAGCGCCTTTTTCCTTCTCAGGGGCGAAAATGTCCCTTTCTTCCGGAGGTCCCTCTCTCTAGCCTTGGTGATGGCGGCCATCTTCTCTCCCCTTCAAGTGTTTCTCGGGGATCACAATGGGCTCATTGTCGCTCGCCATCAGCCAGCGAAGCTCGCTGCCATGGAGGCTCACTGGGACACCAATCTCTCGGGTGGAGCTGGATTCGTCCTCTTTGCCCTTCCCGATGAGAGGGAAGAGAGAAACAGAAATCCCATTGTCATTCCCAATGGACTGAGTCTGGTGATCACGAGGAGCTTGGAAGGAAAGGTCACTGGTCTCAAGGAATTCCCCAGAAAGGACAGACCTCCTGTCCCCATGGTTTTCTTCAGCTTCAGGGTCATGGTGGCCATAGGATTCTTCCTCCTTGGCCTCTCATGGTGGTGCGGCATGCTTCTTTGGAGGAGAAGGCTATGGGGGTCCAAAAGGACCCTCTGGCTCCTCGTCTTGGCTCAACCTTTAGGCTTTCTGGCAACTTATCTGGGCTGGATAACCACCGAGGTTGGCAGGCAGCCCTGGGTGGTCTACGGCATCGTGAGGACTTGGGAGGGGGTTTCCCCAATTGCCGCAGGACAGGTGGTATGGTCCCTCGCACTGCTGGCCGTGGTCTGTTGCGCCATAGGGGGAAGCTACATGTGGTACGTGTTGAGGACTTTGAAGGCTGGGCCGGATCTCAAAAGCCCCATTCCCCCACTCCAGAGGCAGGCTGGGATGATACCTTTTGTAGCAGGGCAATCGGGAGAGGAGACCCTGTACAGGGCCGTATGAGAGGGGGAGAAGCGAAACATGGATCTCGTGACCATCTGGGCGGCGATCGTGGCTTTGGTGATGATCCTCTACGTGGTCCTCGATGGAATAGCGCTCGGAGTGGGGATTCTCTTCCCCACTGCCAAGGACGAGAAGGAGAAGGATTTGCTCATGGGGACCATTGCTCCCGTCTGGGACGCCAATCAGACCTGGCTCGTATTTGGGGGTGGAGCGATCTTCGCTTGTTTTCCAGTGGTTTACGGGGTCCTCTCCAGTGCCCTCTATATTCCGCTTATGACCTTTCTAGCGGGGCTCATCTTCAGAGGAGTGGCCTTCGAGTTTCGAGCCAACGCGAGAAGCAAGGAAAAATGGAACAGGGCCTTTTTCGGGGGAAGTCTCCTGGCAGTATTCTCTCAAGGTCTCACCTTGGGGGGCATCCTGACGGGGATCTCGGTCAAGGGAGGTCACTTCGCAGGTGGACCTCTCGATTGGCTGAATCCATTCTCGGTCATGGTCGGGGTGGCACTGGTCCCAGGGTACTGTCTTCTCGCCTCTTGTTATCTCCTACTTAAGACAACTGGGGAAGTGAGAGAGAGGGCCATCAGACAAGCCAGGCTTTCTGCATGGGCAGTGATGGGTTTCATGGCCATTGTAACGGTGTGGACTCCCATTCACTATCCCATAGTGCTCAAGCACTGGTTTGCCCCACCGAGAATCTATTTCGTCTGGACCTTCCCCGCATTCGGGTTACTGAGTTTTCTCGAGTTGCTCGGCTCTTTGAGGAAGGAAAGGGAGGTAGCTCCCCTTCTATGGGCCACAGGGATCTTCCTCTCGGGTTACTCGGGGCTCGTCACATCCCTCTATCCCTATGCAATACCGACATCTGTGACCATTTGGGAGGCTGCAGCTCAGAGAGAGACCCTCGTCTTTCTCCTCTACGGCACTTGCCTTGTGCTTCCCGTGGTGCTGGGCTACCTCGTGTACTCTTACTCCCTTTTCAGGGGGAAAGTCACAAGTGACGGTTACGGCCATTGAGGCGGAGAGAAAGGAGGAAAGGGCAATTGGAATCCCTGAAAATCGTGGTCACTGGCCTTGCGGCCACATATCCATTTGGAGGGGTGTTCTGGGATTACATTCAGTACGTGCTGGGCTTCTTGAGAATGGGTCACGATGTGCTCTATTTGGAGGACACGGGCAAGTGGTGCTACGACCCAATCGAGGGGACCTTCGTGGAAAGGGGGGAGAGGAACGCTTTCTATCTAGCTAGGAACCTCGAAGCCCTAGATCCTGGGCTATCAGAGAGGTGGTTTTACAGGGATGCGACGGGACGTTGCTACGGAAGAAGATGGGAGGAAGTCAAGAGATTCTGCAAGGAGGCGGATCTATTTCTCCACATATCCGCTTCGTGTTGGATGAAGGAGGAGTATTTTGAGGCGAAGAAGGTAGCGTTTTTGGACAGCGATCCCATGTATACTCAAGCATCCGTTCCAGCATATGTGGAAGGGAAGGCAAACGATGGTGAAAGATCGAGGATAGAGATGCTTTTGAGGCACGATGTCTTCTTCACCTTTGCCGAGAATATAGACTCCTCCGATTGCCTCATCCCCAAGGAGCTCTTCCACTGGATCCCAACTCGCCAACCCATAGTCTTGGAGTGCTTTGAGAAGAAGGTGCTGCCTGTGGCCAAGAGGAGGAAGGTGCTCACAACTGTCGCCTCTTGGGAGCCAGCGGAGGGTGGGCCAGTGGTGCGCGGCGTCCATTACAAGGGGAAGAGCGCGGAGTTCGAAAAATTCATGGACCTTCCAACGAAGAGCCCTATTCCCTTGGAACTAGCCATGAGCGGAAAGGCGCCTGTGGAGAGATTCAGATCAAAGGGATGGATCATGGTGGATGCTTACTCGGTCTCATCGGACCCCTGGGTCTACAGGGACTATCTGGCCTCTTCCTTTGGGGAGTGGAGTGTGGCGAAGAACGCCTATGTGGTGAGCAGGAGTGGTTGGTTCTCATGTAGGAGCGCGTGCTATCTCGCCTTGGGTGTTCCAGTGGTGGTGCAAGATACTGGCTTCAAGGGAATCATTCCAAGCGGAAAAGGGGTTCTCCCTTTCTCCACTGTTGATGAGGCAGCACAGGCCATAGAGGAGCTTGCGAGGGATCCCGAGTCCCATTCCAGGGCTGCCCTGGAGGTGGCCATGGAGTATTTCCGATCGGAGAAGGTGCTGAGCGAGCTCCTGGAAAGGGCTCTTTCCCATGGAAAAGGCCCATGAGGTGGATGGGATTTCATGGCTACATGGGAGCTCACTGGGGTTCGTCAAAGATCTTCGAGTATCCGCAAAGGGAGGGACTTCAGATCCCTTTTCATCTACGATCACGAGTTGGCTTCTCTGGATCTGGGCCTCCAACATCCCTTCAAGCCAGAGAGGGTGCTGAAGACAGTGGAACTCTGCTCCAGGTACGGGGTATGGGAAAAGCCGTGGATGGAAGTAAAAGGGGCAGAGAGGGCTGAGAGGGAGGTGCTGGAGCGGTTCCACCAACCCCAATACCTGGACATTCTCGAGAGGGCAAGCAGGGGAGAGATACAACTGGAGACTTTGGAGAGGGGCCTGGGCACTGAGGATTGTCCCATAGTGCCGGGTCTTTACGAGTGGGCCTCCAGGGCTGTGGGAGGTAGCCTCATTGCGATGAGGGCAATATTGGAAGGAGATGCGGATGTGGCCTTCAATCTCTTCGGAGGATTCCACCATGGAATGCCCGACCATGCGGAGGGATTCTGTTACCTGAATGACATAGCCATTTCCATCCTGGAGGCCCTGGATCGAGGGAAGAGGGTAGCTTATGTGGACATGGATGCTCATCACGGAAACGGGGTACAGGAAGCATTCTACAGGGATCCAAGGGTGCTCGTGATCTCCGTTCACGAGACGGGCAGGACCCTGTACCCATGGGGAGGTAGCGAGGAGGAGATCGGGGAAGGGGAGGGCTTGGGATACAACGTGAACATCCCCCTCGAGCCTGGAAGCGATGATGAGGTCTTCCAGCTAGCAGTTGGTTCCATCGTCCTCCCCCTATTGAGGGCATTCTCCCCGGATGTTCTCGTTTCCCAGATAGGGGCCGACACAATGATATCTGATCCCCTCACTCACCTTCGTCTCACGAACAATTCCTACTCTTGGGCCATACGGAATCTGGCCTCCATGGCAGTTCCGGTTTTGGCTTTGGGAGGCGGGGGTTATGACCTTTACAGGACAGCCAGATGCTGGACCATGGCATGGGCCATATTCAACCATGTGGAGCCCAGAGATGAGCTTGCGGGTCTCGTGGGAGGCATGATGTACGGACCGGAGATGGAGGTTGGGACCCTCATGGATGCGGCCAATCCCACAAAGGGGGAGGTCAAGGAAAGAGCGATGGAAGGAGTGACAAAGGTGATAGAGTTCCTGAGGAGCACGGTCTTCCCCATTCACTCACTGTGAGGGGAGGGGGCGAGAGTCCCCCAATAGGATTCCTTTTGGAGGCGAGGGGAGGAAAAGATGAGCGATTGGCTTTTCCAAGAGGAGCACAGAATCTTCAGAAGGCAGGCTGAAAGATGGGTCCTCTCGGAGCTTAGGCCCCATGCTGACCAATGGGAAAAGGAGGAGGAGTTCCCCCTCGAGGTTTTCAGAAGGGCGGGGGAATTGGGGTTTCTAGGTGGGGGATTTCCCGAGGAGTATGGAGGTGCCGGAGGCGATTTTCGCTACCACGCTGTTCTGGCTGAGGCACTGACTAAGAGTGGGTCCGGAGGGGTTGGAGCAGGGATTGGGCTACATGACTTCGTGGCCTTGCCAGCAATAGCCAGGTACGGCACACACGAACAGAAGGAGAGGTTTCTGAGGCCAGGGATAGCGGGCACAAAGATCGGCGCCTACGCTGTGACTGAGCCGGATGCTGGATCGGATGTGCTGGGCATCAAAACCAGGGCGGTGAAGCAGGGGGATCACTGGGTCATAAACGGCTCCAAGATGTTCATAACCAACGGTGTCAGGGCTGATTTCTATATCGTTGCCTGCAAGACAGCCCCTGAGATGGGCCACAAGGGTATTTCCCAGATCATAGTGGAGAAGGGGGCGAGTGGGTTCAAGGTGAGCAGAAAACTCGACAAGCTAGGTTGGAGGACCTCTGATACTGCGGAGCTTGTCTTCGAGGATGTGAGGGTGCCGTTGGAGAACCTTCTGGGGGAGGAAGGAAGGGGGTTTTACCAGATAATGGAGGGATTCCAGACAGAGAGGCTCGTTATGGCCGTGAGCTCAGTGGCATCGGCCCAGGAATGTGTGGAAATGACCATGGAGTATGCCAGAAAGAGGCATGCCTTTGGTCAGCCCATAGGGACCTTTCAAGTAATCCGCCACAGATTTGCCGATATGCTCACCAAAATAGAAGCTGCAAGGCAACTGGTCTACAACACCATCTGGCTTTACATCCACGGAAGGGAATGCAGGAAGGAAGTGGCCATGTGCAAGATATTCGCCTGCGAGACCGCAGTGGAGGTCGCTGATCAGTGCATCCAGATCCACGGTGGCTATGGATACATGATGGAGTTCCCAGTTCAGCGTATCTGGAGGGACCTGAGAATCCAGCCCATAGGAGGGGGGACGAGCGAGATCCAGAGGGAGATAATAGGGAGGCTCCTGGGGTTCTGAGGCCCCGAAGACCGTCTCCGGAACGCATCTTCCCGCGGATGGCTCCAAGTGCGCCATTACCCCCTTGGGCCTTTTTGGGAAGGTGAGCGAAGGATCGTTGGGATCAGCCTCGGCCTTGGGAGGAAGCGGCTCTGCTCGGGCCGGTGGAGAGAAGTCCCAGCCGCCTCATCTTCTCAACCAGCGTTGTCCTGTGGATTCCCAAGAGCTCAGCTGCCTTGCTTTTCACCCCCTGTGATCTCTCAAGGGCCTGGAGGACCAAAGAGCGCTCCATCTCTCTCATGAGCTCGGGTAGGTCTACACCCTCTGGTGGGAGTTTCATCTGTCTGCCTTCTACCTTTGGCGAGAGGTCCGAGTAAGGAGAAGGAAGATCCTCGAGGTCCACAAATCCCTCTCCTTGGAGCACCACCATCCTCTCAACCAGATGTTCCAGCTCCCTCACATTTCCGGGCCAGTGATAGCGCATCAATGCATCCATGGCCCTGGGGGTGAATCCTCGGAGCCTCTTTCCCCTGGAATGGTTGAATTTCTCCAAGAAATGGTTCACCAAAATGGGGATGTCCGAGAGCCTCTCCCTGAGAGGAGGAATCCTGATGGGGATCACGTTGAGCCTGTAATAGAGGTCCTCCCTGAACTTCCCCTCCTTCATCGCCTCCTCCAGGTTTCTGTGGGTTGCAGCTATGACTCGCACATCCACCTTTATGGGCCTGTTGCCCCCCAATCTCTCGATCTCGTGCTCCTGGAGGACCCTCAGGAGCTTGGCCTGAAGGTGGGGGCTCATGTCCCCTATTTCGTCCAGGAAAACCGTGCCCCCATGGGCTGATTCGAACTTTCCTATCCTTGTCCTAACGGCTCCTGTGAAGGCGCCTTGCTCGTGGCCAAAGAGCTCGCTCTCCAACAGCTCCTGGGGAATGGCGCTACAGTTGACCACGACCATTGGCCTCTCTCTTCTCCTGCTATTGTAGTGAAGTGCCCTCGCAACGAGCTCCTTGCCCGTTCCGCTCTCACCAATGATCAGCACCGTGCTGTCTGTGTCCGCTACCTTCTCCACCATACGCTGGACTGCCTGCATCCCCTCGCTATGGCCCAGGAGGTTTTCGAACCTGTACTTGTCCCTCAACTGCTGCTTGAGCTGGATGTTCTCCCTCTTGAGCTGCCTGAAACCGAGGGCCTTTTCCAAGACTATCCGGATCTCTTCCAGATGAAATGGCTTGGTTATGTAGTCCAGGGCGCCCAATTTCATGGCCTGGACCGCCGAACTTATGGACCCATGGCCAGTGAAAACAACTGCCACAGGGGCAACAGGTAGGTCTCTGAGTTTCTCCAGGAGCTGGAGCCCGTCGAGATCAGGGAGCACGAGATCCGTGAGGAGGACATCCACATCCATCTGTTCCATGGCAGAGATGGCCTCTGAGGCACAACCAGCAGTTATGACCTCGGCCCCCTGTTTCTGGAGAAAGTCCCTGAGGAGTTCCACTATCCTCTTGTCATCGTCGACGACGAGGATCCTCTTCCCTTCCATGGGGCTTCTCACCGACCCTTGTCCTCAAATGGTCAAGCCATCTGGGCTCATGATCTCTCCATCTCCCTCGGGGGATGGCCCTGGGCCCTCTTACTGGGAAGCTCAGGAGACTTGGGCCCCGCTCGCTACCTCGCCATCCACTGTTACCAACCTGACCGTCTCCTTGTCCACTGCAGCGAGGAGCATCCCTTGGGAGATCTGGCCAAATATCTTTGCCGGCTTCAAGTTGCAGACGACCACTATCTGCCTTCCCGATAGCTCTTGAGGATCGTAATCCTTCGCTATGCCGGCAACGATTGTCCTCTCCTCACCACCCACATCCACTGTCAATTTGAGGAGCTTTTCGGATCCCTTGAGTCTCTCTGCCTTGAGAACCTTTCCCACCCTGAGGTCTATCTTCTTGAACTCCTCCATGGTTATTTCTCTCGTTCCCTCATCGTTTCCAGTCATCTCTGCCCTCACTTTCTCCATGTCGACTCTCGGGAATAGGGCCTTCGCCTCTCCCAGATTCGTCCCCGGGGTGAGACCTCCCCAACCCGAGTTTTCCTCCAGAGCACCTTTCTCGAAGGGATTTTCGAGTCCCAACTGACGCGCCATCTCTCCGCATGCCCCGGGCATAACTGGCCAAAGCATCAGACATACGAGCCTGTTCACCTCCAGGCAACAATAGAGTATGGTCCCCAGCCGATCCCTCTTGGAAGGTTCCTTGGCGAGCCTGAAGGGCTCGGTTCTGTCCACATATCTATTGGCAGCCCCCAAAAGCTCCCA
>JAPWUY010000066.1 GCA_028275295.1 Thermodesulfobacteriota bacterium
TCCCTCCAATGCCTTGAGAACCCTGTCCAAGACATGAAAGGCCCTCTCCCAGCTGAGCCACCCCATGGGTCTAGTCAAGGGTTTACCGGACTTGAGTTCCTCCACCCCTTCTTCCGGGAGAATGGAAACGACGGGCTTCTTGTCCATGAGGATGGATATGGGGATGAGAGTCGCCCTTGCCCAACTGGAGAAGTCGTATACAGAGATGGGGAACCAGCCCGGAAGGAGAATGAGTTCCACTGGGAGAGATGGGAGCATCTTCCAAGGATACTGACCAAAAAGGGCAAGGAAGATCCTCGTGAAGACCCTGGTCGCCTCCATCCCTCCCATCTCGAGGATGAAATCCCTCGCTTTGGTCATTCTTGGTTCCTTGGGAGAGACCCCAGCCATTTTCAAAGCGAAGTAAGCCTCTGTGGTCGTGCTCACGCACCCTGGCCCCTCGTAATATATGGCCCAAGTCCCATCCTCTCTCTGTTGGTCCAGGATGTAGTTGGCCATCTTTCTCTCCTTCGAGGGGTCCTTCATGCCCAAAAAACGAAAGAGCATCAGGTACTCGGCGGTTATGGTCACGTTGGACTCCAACTCGTACCACCACCAACCCTCAGGCGACTGCTGGGAGAGGAAACGATCCTGGGCCCTTCCCATGGCCTTGAGGAGCTCTTCGTTCTCCCGTCTCATGGAAAGCTCGTCTCCCTTTGCCAGAATCTCATTTTGGACCTCACTCCACCATTCGCCTCAATGGTCCGGCTCTACCACTCCATGCGAACAGACGAAAAAAACGGTCTCAGAGATGACCTTCCCAAGGAGCAGATCTTGCCCATGATAGGGGAAAAAACGTCTCTCATCAAGGTCCGAGCTCATGGTCCGAAGCCTTGCCCCCCAAGACTGTGTAAAGTTTGACCCTGTTGGCCAGTTTTGCCCACTCCAAATTCACCAATCCCTGTTCGGCTTCGTAGAGAGAGCGTTGCGCATCCAATACACTGAGGTAACTATCGAGTCCCTGGAAATATCTCGCCTTGGCCAACTCGTAACTTCTCCTCGCTGCCTCGACCAGGCTCCTCTGAGCCTCCAGCTGATCCTCTATGGTCCCTTTCTCCGCGAGGGCGTCGGCAACCTCTTTGAATGCTTGCTGAATCACCTTCTCGTACTGCGCTATAGCGATCTCCTTCTGCACCTTGGTGGCATCCAAAGCGGCCCAAAGCCTCGCATCGAAGATTGGAAGCACCAACTGGGGCATGTAACTCCATGTCCCGGAACCTCCCTTGAACAGGCCTGTGAGCTCCCCGCTCGCAGTACCCAGGGCCGTTGTGAGGGAGATCCTCGGGAAGAGGGCGGCCCTGGCAGCACCTATGTCAAAGTTGGCTGCCCTGAGATTGTGCTCTGCAGCCGCTATATCAGGTCTCAGGAGCAAGACCTCAGAGGATATTCCCGCCGCAATCTCCCTCGGGGGGACGAGATCCCCTAGACCTCCTGGCAGGAGCTCTGAGGGGACCTCCTTGCCTGCTAGGAGGTTGAGGGCATTTATATCCAGCGTCACAGCCTGCGTGTA
Organism: Thermodesulfobacteriota bacterium; assembly: GCA_028275295.1. GTDB lineage: Bacteria > Desulfobacterota > Desulfocorpusculales > Desulfocorpusculum > Desulfocorpusculum > JAPWUY01. The sequence continues at coordinate 1,550 of JAPWUY010000066.1, forward strand.
CCTGGCCAGTTCGGATTTGGAGGCCTCGACCTGGCTCTGGGCCCTTCTCAGGTCCAGCTCGGAGGCGAGCCCTATGTCAAAGCGCTTCTTTATGAGATCGTAAACCGAACTCTGAACTTCCAATGTGGACCTGGCGATCCTCTGTTTCTCCTTGTCCGCAGCCAAGGATAGCAATACCTTCGAGGTCTCGGAGACAAGGAGGAGCTCTGCGCCCCTTTTGGCCTCCTCTGTGGCGAGATACTCCTCAAGGGCCCTGTCCTTGAGGCTCCTTATCCTTCCGAAAAAATCTATCTCCCACGCCGCTATTCCCAAGTTCACGCTGTACTGCTCCACGGTCACGGCCTTGCCCGTTCCCGAAAGATCCCCAGGCACCCTTTGCTTGCTGGCCGTGGCAGAGAGATTCACCGAGGGAAAGAGCTCAGCCCTCTGGATCCCGTAAAGGGCCCTAGCCCTCTCCACATTGAGGGCAGCTAGCCTCAGGTCCCTATTATGGGCCAAGGCCATGGCCACTATGCTCTTGAGCCTCGGATCCTGGAGGAACTCGTCCCATTGGAGCTCCCAGGCAGGGATTTCCCCCGATTTGCTCTCCCTGTAAGCCTCACCCTTGGGCCACTCATTGGGAACAGGCGGTTGCGGCTTGGTGAACTTGGGGGCTAGGGAGCAACCGTAAATGGTCGTAAAGATACTTACGAGGAGTATGCACAATGCGAGGATCCGTTTACTCTTCATTGGCTTTACCCACGGTGTCGGGAGTCGGGCTATGGCTAGCTTTCTTCGACCTCAGGGCTGAAATGAGGACGAAGAATAGGGGAGCGAAAACCGTAACGAGGAGTGTGCCCGAGATCATTCCTCCAACCACACACGTCCCTATGGCATTTTGCGCTCCAGCACCTGCACCTTTTGTCAGGGCTAAAGGAAGGACTCCGAAGCCGAATGCCAAAGAGGTCATCACAATGGGCCTGAATCTCAACCTCGCCCCTTCCATAGTGGCCTCCATTACCCCCATGCCCTCCTGGACTTTGGCCTTGGCGAACTGGACTATGAGGATCGCGTTCTTGGTGGTGAGGCCCAGGGTGGTGAGAAGACCTATCTGGAAGTAGACGTCGCTTGGCAGTTCTCGCAAGGTCGAGGCCAAAACACCTCCTATGGCTCCCAGGGGAAGAATGAGGAGGACCGACAGGGGAATGACCCAACTTTCATAGAGGGCGGCGAGACACAAGAAGATGACGAATATGGAGAAGGAGTAAAGAGCTGGCGCTTGGGCTGTGGCCATGCGCTCCTGGTACGATATCCCGGTCCACTCGTAGCCAATCCCCGGAGGCAATTTGGAGACTATTTCCTCCATCGCCCTCATGGCCTCGCCAGAGCTCCTTCCAGGGGCTGGCTCGCCCCATATGTTCAGGGATGGGAAGCCATTGTAACGCTCCAGCCTGGGAGATCCGTAGCTCCACTGACCCGAGGCGAAGGAGGAAAACGGGACCATCTTCCCGGAGGCATTCCTCACGTAAAGCCTACGGAGATCCTCAGGGAGCATCCTGTAGGGGGCATCCGCTTGGACGTAGACCCTTTTGACCCTCCCTCCCTGGATGAAGTCGTTCACGTATGCGCCTCCAAAGGCAGCTGAAATAGTCGTATGGATCGAGGATATGGGAAGGCCCAGGGCCCCCGCCCTCTCCCAGTCCACATTGACCCTGTACTCGGGCACATCCTCCATGCCATTGGGCCTCACAGCCGTCAATCTCGGATCCTGGGAGGCCATCCACAGGAGCTGGTTCCTGGCTGCCATCAATTGGGCGTGGCCGACATTTCCCCTGTCCATGAGCTGGAAATCGAAGCCCTTGGCATTCCCCAGCTCTATCACCGGAGGTGGTGGAAAGACAAACACGAGTGAATTCCTCAGGGCCATCATCGCGGCCATGGCCCTGCGAGCTATTGCCTTGGCCCTGAGTTCTTCCCTGTCCCTCAGTCTCCAGTCCTTGAGTTTTATGAATACCATGCCATTTGTCTGGGCCCTCCCAGAGAACCCGAAGCCAGCCACAGTGAGGCAAGACTCCACCACGTCCCTCTCCCTCTCCATGAAGTAGTCCTTTATTTTGTCCAGAACCTCCTGGGTTTGCTCCAGGGTGGAGCCAGTGGGCATCATCACCTGTGCAAGGAGGGTTCCCTGATCCTCCTCCGGGAGATAGGCAGTGGGCATGCGAAGGAAGAGAAAACCCAGGGATGCCACGATCACGAGGTAAAGGAGACAGAACCGGACTTTCCTGGAAAGGGCCCAGCCTACCACCTTCACGTATTGGTCCCTGTTCTTGAAGAACATCCTGTCGAACCAGGAGAGAAAAGGACGGAGGAAGAAGACTGCTTGCCCGTGAATGCCATGTCCTGGGGGAACGGGCTTGAGAAGGGAGGCGCACAATACCGGAGTGAGAATCAGGGCCACGAGAACCGAAAGGAGCATTGCCGCCGCTATGGTTATGGAAAACTGCCTGTAAATGACACCTGTAGAGCCTCCGAAGAAGGCCATGGGGCCGAAGACCGCTGAGAGCACGAGTCCTATGCCAATGAGGGCGCTCGTTATTTGGTCCATGGACTTGGCAGTGGCCTCTCTGGGATCGAGGCCCTCCTCCCGCATTATCCTCTCGACGTTCTCCACAACCACTATGGCGTCGTCCACAAGAAGACCGATTGCCAAGACCATGGCGAACATTGTGAGCATGTTCACGGAGAAACCGAAAAGCCAGAGAACCGCGAATGTCCCCAAGAGCACCACCGGAACCGCTATTGTGGGAATCAAGGTGGCCCTGAAGGTCCCTAGGAAGAGATACATGACCAAGAATACGAGGACTATGGCCTCAAGGAGTGTCCTGACAACCTCTTCTATGGCCACCCTCACGAAGGGGGTCGTATCGTATGGATACACGACCTTCATTCCGGGGGGAAAATACCGGCTCATTTCCTCGAGCTTTTTCTTGACCGCATCCGCTGTGCTCAGGGCATTGGCACCGGAGGCCATCCTGATGGCGAGCCCGGCTGTGGGCTTTCCATTGTAGAAGGCTTGCACATCGTAGAACTCTGTCCCCAGCTCTGTGCGGCCTATGTCCTTTATTCGAACAATGGATCCATCCTGATTCACCCTCAAGGGAATGGAAGCGAACTCCTCTGGGGTCTTGAGGAGGCTCTGGACCACTATGGAGGCATTGAGCCTCTGGCCCTCCACAGCAGGTGTGCCACCAAATTGGCCTGCCGAGACCTCCACGTTATAGGCCTTCACAGCCCGAATCACGTCCTCGATGGTCAAGCCGTATTCCGTCAGTTTGTCAGGATTGAGCCATATGCGCATGGCATACTGGGTGCCGAAGTTCTCCACTTCTCCGACACCGGGCACCCTTGCCAGGACCTTTTCCAAATTGGATTGGGCGTAATCTCTGAGGTCATTGCCATCCATGCTCCCGTCCTCTGAGATGAGCCCAACTATCATGAGGTAGTTTCTCGTTGCCTTTCCCACTGCAACTCCCTGTCTCTGAACCACCTCTGGGAGGCTGGCCATGGCAAGCTGGAGTTTGTTCTGCACTTTGGCCCAGGCCAGATCGGGGTCGGTTCCGGGCTCGAAGGTGAGCTCTATCCTGGAGGAGCCAGAGGAGTCGCTCGTCGCCGAGAGGTATATCATTCGGTCGAGACCGGTCATCTTCTGTTCGATGATCTGGGTGACACTGTTCTCGACAGTCTCCGCAGAGGCACCTGGATAGAAGGCTTGCACGTATATGGATGGAGGGGCTATTGGAGGATACTGGGAAACAGGAAGGTTGTAGATGGCGAGGGCCCCTGCCCCCATTATGATTATGGCTATCACCCAAGCGAAGACAGGCCTCTTGAGAAAGAATCTCGAGAGCATTATCAGCCTCTTGTCAGGGATTTTCGCGGTGATTCAGCGGGAACTGCCCTCACCTGCATCCCGGGCCTGACCTTTATGAGACCCTCCACTATCACCTTTTCCCCTGGCTCCACCCCTGATGTGACAAGCCACGCGTCCCCTATGGCCCTCTCTATGGAGAGGATCCTGGGCTCGACTTTCCCCTCGGGGTTGACCAAGAAGGCCACAGGGTTTCCCTTGGGGTCCCTGGTTACGGCTTGCTGGGGCACGAGTATGGCGTCCTCTTTCACTCCCTCCTTCACTATGGCCCTCACGAACATGCCCGGAAGGAGGAGATGATGGGGATTGGGGAAGACCATCCTCAAAATGACCGAGCCCGTTGTGGGGTCCACTGTAACATCCCTGAACTGAAAGGTCCCCTCGAGGGGATAACGGGATCCATCTTCCAGGATGAGGCCCACTTTGTTGTCCTCCTGGGAGCCGGCCTTGAGGTTCCCTTTCTCGAGCTTTTCCTTCAACCTCAAAAGGTCGGCTGTGGATTGAGGGACATCCACGTAAATGGGGTCCAATTGCTGGATCGTAGCCAGAGGAAGGGGCTGATAAGCCGTCACTATTGCTCCCTCAGTGACATTGGACCTCCCTATCCTCCCGGATATGGGGGCAGTTATCCTTGTGTATCCCAGATTGATGCGAGCGCTTTCGACCGCCGCCTTCCAGTAGCGGACCTCGGCCTCGGCTTGTTTCAGGGCAGATGAGGCGTCGTCATAGTCTTGTTGGCTCACTGCCTTCTGCTCTACGAGGGCCTTGAGCCTCTCCGCTCTCGAGCGGATGGCTGGTACATTGGCCTCCGCCCTGGCCAAGGCAGCCAGAGCATTGTCCAGGGCCGCCTGATAAGGAGCAGGGTCGATCTGATAGAGGAGCTGGCCCGCCTTGACATCCGATCCCTCGATAAAGAACCTCTTCTGGATGAGGCCGTTAATCTGAGGCCTTATCTCAGCTATCCTGAAGGCAGATGTCCTGCCAGGAAGCTCGGTGGTGAGGACAACTGGCTCCTTTTCCAGGACCACTATCCCAACTTCCACAAGGGGAGGTGGAGGTGGAGAGCTCTGGGTTTTCTCGCATCCCATCTGGGTGAGAAGCCCCAAGAGAAGAAGGAGCTTGCCCCCGCGGGAAAATATCCTCCTCATTTGCCCACCTCCCTTACACACGGCTTGACAATTCCACGAAGGTAGCGGATCTCCCGTCATCTTTTCAGTATCCCGTGGAGGAGAATCTTCAGGATGGAGTCAGGATCTCTCAAGGAGGAGCGTTCCTCTGGGCTTTCGAGCCAGAGGAGGAGGGCCGCGTTGACAATGTTCTCCAGGCCAAGGGCAAGAAGCATTGGGTCGGCCACATCCTGAAAAAGGCCCTTGTCCATCCCCCTTTTGAAAACAGAGGCTAGATTTTCCATGAATTGCTTGTAGAGCTCCTGGATTTCAGGGTCCAGCCCTGCTGTGAGGTGAAATCTCGCTTCCTGGGTCACAGTGAGGTAGAGCTTTACGACTTGGACATTCTCTGTGAAGACCCGTATCTTGGCCTCGAGATAATTCCTGAGCTTCTCGATCTCGTCTCTGCCCCTGTCTATGGCTTCGGAGACTGCTTTGTGAAACTTGCGTGCCTGGTCCAGAAGGAGCTCCCTGTAAAGCTCCTCCTTGCTCCTGAAGAAGCGGTACAGGGTACCCATGGCGAACTCGGTCTTTGTAGCTATCTCCTGCATGGAGACATTGTGGTATCCCTTCTCGGAAAAAAGACTCAAGGCAGTATCCAGGATCTCCTGTCTCTGCCTGAGCCTCTCCCTCTCTCTTCTGGGAAGCCTTTGCTCTTCCATCATCTGCTAGAATCCGTCCGAGAAAAAGAGCTTTTGAACTCTCATTCACAGTTTAGAATCGTAGTTCACATTTTGCAAGGGCATTCCAAATCCCGAGGTAGATCCCCGCCTCGCTCAAGAAGTCTTTGGCCGAGGAGATCTCTCTCAAGTGGACAACCTCAAGGCCCCCTTTGGAGGAAGAAGGCCTTGGCTTGAGGTGGAACTCGCCCGAGGATGAGGAGGCCTTGGAGGCTCAAGCCTCCAGGGTCAAGGGCTTCGGAGGATGGGCCTGGCTATCTTGTCATTGCAATTTCCCTACCTTCCTTTGAGGAGAGAGTCGAGCTCCCTTTCCATCTTGGAGATGAGGGAGGTTATGGAGCTTACAGTTTCCTTTTTCATGGTCTCGCTCACCGAAGCCACATTCACGCGAAGAGGTATGTTACCTAGCTTGAGCACCTTGCCTGTGAGGAGCTCTTCCAATCTCCTTTTCACCACCAGAACCCCGTTTTTGCCAGTGAAAGGAAGTATGAGGAGAATCCTGTTCTCATCCAGGCATCCCACGAGATCTGTGTCCCTGAGCCGGGGAAGGATCTCTTCCATCACGAGATTTCGAACCTCGTGGGGCTTGACGAAGCCCAGAGGCACTGGCTTGAGGGAGACCGCCTTCTGGACGCCCATCAGGACAAGGGAACAACTGTAAGGGTACCTCCTTATGAGCCTCGCCTCTTGTCTCAGCCATACGAGGATCCCAGTCCTGTTGTAGCAGCCCT
>JAPWUY010000068.1 GCA_028275295.1 Thermodesulfobacteriota bacterium
ATGAGGGTAAGGGAAAGGTAGTGGACATACTTGCCGAGTTCGTGGACGTGGTTGTGAGATTTCAAGGCGGCAACAACGCGGGTCACACCATAGTGGTGGACGGGGAGAGGCTCGTGCTCCATCAGATCCCATCCGGGATCCTCCATCCGAGGAAAAAGTGCGTCATAGGAAACGGGGTTGTGGTCGATCCCAAGGTGCTCCTCGAGGAGATGGAAGGGCTCGAGAGAAGGGGGGTGAAGGTAGGACCGGAAAACCTCCTCATAAGCGAGGCGGCCCACGTCATAATGCCCTACCACAGGGTCTTCGATGTGGCAAGGGAGAGAGCTGCTGGCAAGGATGCCATAGGCACGACGGGAAGAGGAATAGGACCTGCCTACGAGGACAAAGTGGGAAGAAGAGGGATCCGGATGATAGATCTGATGGACCCACAGGTCTTTCGGAAAAAGGTCCAGGACCAGCTAAAAGAGGTTAACCCTTACCTCAAGGAGCGCTTTCAGGAGAAGCCCTTCAGCTTGAAGGAAGTCGTCGAGGAATACTCGGGTTATGCGGAGAGACTGAGGCCATTTCTGACCAACATATCGGTTTTTCTCGATACCGAGATGAAGGCTGGAAGGAGTGTTCTCTTCGAGGGGGCCCAAGGAACCTTTTTGGACTTGGACCATGGGACCTACCCCTATGTGACGGGCTCCAATACGGTCGCTGGAAACGCTTGCACTGGATCGGGAGTGGGGCCTACAAAGATAGACGGTGTTGTGGGGATAGTGAAGTCATACACCACAAGGGTTGGAGCAGGGCCTTTCCCCACCGAGCTCAAGGATGAGCTGGGGGAGATGCTGAGGGAAAGGGGACAAGAGTATGGCGCCACAACAGGGAGGCCCAGAAGATGCGGGTGGCTGGACATGGTACTGGTGAGGGATGCAGTGAGGCTGAATGGCATAACGGACCTAGCCCTGACAAAGCTCGATGTGTTAACTGGGATTCCCACTGTGAAGATCTGTGTGGCCTACGAGTACAAGGGAAAAAGATTGGAGGAGGTCCCCGCATCCACGGAGATGCTCTGGGAATGCGTCCCTGTTTACGAGGAGCTCAAAGGATGGGATGAGGATATTCGCTATGCTAAGGAAATAGAAGAACTGCCCAGGGCCGCACAGCGTTACCTGAGAAGGATAGAGGAATTGGCCGATGTGCCCATCTCCCTTGTGTCCGTTGGGTCCTCAAGGGGTGACACCATAATGATCAAGAATCCGTGCAAAAGGGGTTAGTGGGCTGGGGAGCCGAGAAATGGGGGAGAGGGCATCCCTTCCCAATGCTTTGACAAGGAGATCAGTGGCCCTTAAAATTTTTTGAATTTGAAGGATCGGGCACGACTAATACCGAGGGGGAAGGGGTTGGTTTCGAGATGCAGGGTCTGAGCTTTGTCCCTAGCAAGATCTTTCTCACCAAGGGCGTGGGAAAACACAAGGAGAAGCTTGCCAGTTTCGAGGCAGCTCTGAGAGACGCCAAGATAGCCCCGTTCAATCTAGTGAAAGTCTCCAGCATCTTTCCACCGCGATGCAAGCTGGTATCCCTCAAAGAGGGACTCTCCTACCTGAAGCCGGGACAGGTGGTCTTCTGTGTGCTGAGCGAGAACGCCACCGACGAACCTCACAGGCTCATAGCTGCGTCCGTGGGGTTGGCAATTCCCAAGGATCCGGATCAATACGGTTACCTCTCTGAGCACAAGAGCTTCGGCCAGACGGGAAAGGTGGCTGGAGAATATGCGGAGGATCTGGCCGCCTATATGTTGGCCACGACCCTGGGTGTTGATTTCGATCCAGAGGCGAGCTGGGATGAAAAGAGGGCGATCTGGAAAATAAATGGCAAGATAGTCCGCTCCCTGAACATAACTCAGACGGCAATCGGTGATAAAAACGGCCTCTGGACCACGGTAGTGGCTGGCGCAATCTATGTCCCTTGAAGATCTTTGATGATGGGTCCTGCGGGCGGAAGAAGTTCTTCGGGAAAGCCAGGAGAGGAGAGGATTGGGGTCTGAGAGGTTCGGGGACCTTCCCGATGAATATGTCTCATACGAGAAATCCAAGGCTGCCATCTTACCAATCCCCTTTGAGCTGACGACGACCTTTCTCAAGGGAACAGAGAGAGGCCCTGGGGAGCTCATAAAGGCATCGAGGGCCTTGGAATTTTTCGATGAGGAGCTGGGGTGCGAACCCTACAGGGTTGGGATCCACACCCTGGAACCTTTGCCCGTAGAAGGTTGCTCCCAGGATGAGGCCTTCGACCGAATAGAAGCAGCAGCGAGAAAGGTACTCCTGGATGGGAAGTTCCTGGTTTCCCTGGGAGGAGAACATTCCATAACAGTTCCCCTCGTGAGAGCTGCCCTGGCAGTGGAGCCAGACCTCGTGGTGGTTCAGCTAGATGCTCACGCTGACCTGAGGGCCGAGTACCAGGGGAGCCCTTACAACCACGCCTGTGTCATGAGGAGGGTGAGGGAACTCTGCCCAGCTGTGCAAATAGGAATCAGGGCTATGGATCTGTCGGAGATGGCACTTGTGAGAAGAGAGGGCTGGTTCATGGTGCTGGATATGGAAAGGAGGAACGACCCCAGCTGGGTGGAGAGGGCGATGGAGAGGATAAACGGTCCTGTGTACCTCACTGTGGACTTGGATGTATGCGATCCAGCCATGATGCCAGCTGTCGGGACTCCTGAGCCCGGTGGCTTCGGGTGGTACGAGCTCCTCGAGTTCTTGAAGGTCCTTTTTCAGAGAAAAAGGGTGCTCGCTTCCGACCTAGTTGAGCTCTGTCCGAGACCTGGCCTGGAGCACTCTGTATTCATAGCCTCCAAGCTCCTCTACAAGATCATCGCATACCGTTTTTGGGCTGACGGTCATTGGGCTTGAGCCCATAACGCTTTATCTTGGCATAGAGAGTCGAACGGTCTATTCCCAGGACCTTGGCGGTTCTCTGAATGTTCCAATCGTTCTCTTCCAGTGTATTGAGAATATGGGCTCTCTCCACCTCCTGAAGGGTCATCTGGGATTGGTGGACCGAAGCGGCTCGTAGATGGGGCTGGCGCTTTAGCAAATGGGGCGGGAGATCCCCAGGGAGGATTATGCCTCCCTTGTTTATTATCACTGCCCTCTCTATCACATTCTCGAGCTCCCTGACATTTCCAGGCCAATCGTACTCCATCAAAGCCTCGAGGGCCTCCTCGCTTATGCCCTCGACCCTCTTACCCGATTCCATGTTGAACCTGTCTATGAAGTGGTCCACCAGAAGGGGGATGTCTTCCTTGCGTTCCCTGAGGGGGGGGACGTGGATGGAAATGACATTGAGTCGATAGTAGAGATCCTCCCTGAAGCTCCCCTCCCTCACTGCCTTCTCAAGGTCTCTGTTGGTCGCTGCTATTATCCTCACATCCACCCTTATGGGTTGCTCCCCTCCGACCCTGTGAAATTCCTTTTCCTGTAAGACCCTCAGGAGGCTCAACTGCAATTTGGGACTTATCTCCCCTATCTCGTCCAAGAAGAGGGATCCACCATCTGCCAGTTCGAATTTGCCCCGTTTGAGGAATTTGGCATCAGTGAAGGCTCCTTTCTCGTGTCCGAAAAGCTCGCTTTCCAGCAAGCTTTCCACCAGCGCTGCGCACGATACTGAGACGAAGGGATGATGAGCCCTGTTGCTACTGTAATGGATTGCCCTTGCTATGAGCTCCTTTCCCGTGCCGCTTTCCCCCTGAATGAGCACCGTGGAGCGGGTATCGGCAATGGTGGAGATGAGATCGAAAATCCTCTCCATCTTGTGGCTCTTGCTCACGATACCGTGGCGATCGTAGCGCTTTTCCAGTTGAAGCTTGAGGTATATGTTCTCCCTTCTCACCCTGAGATCTTCCATGATGTGGCGAAGAGTGAGGGATAGCTCTTCGGGGTTAAACGGCTTGGTGATGTAGTCCGTCGCTCCTTGTTTCATGGCCTTTATCGCCGTATCCACGCTTCCATACGCCGTGATTATGAGCACAGGTGTATTGGGCTGGTACTTCTTGCTCAGCTTCAATATCTCCAGACCATCCATGTCAGGAAGCCTCAGATCCAGAAGCACCGCATCGTAAACCCTCTGCCTCAGTGCCTCAACGGCTTCCGCACCTGTGGCCTTCGCCTCAACCTCGAAGCCTTCCTCCTGAAGCCAAGCCGTGAGGGATTCCCTCATTATGTCCTCGTCGTCCACGACAAGAACCATTGCTCCTCGAACCATCCCCCTGTACCCCGTATGCCTAGCTAAGACTCGCCTCACCTTTCAGGGTGAGCGACATTCAGCTGCACCGTGACCTTTGTGCCCTTCCCAACCTGGCTATCTATGCTGATGTCAGCATTGTGTTTCTCCAGTATCCCGTAAACCACAGCCAGGCCCATGCCCGTGCCCCTGGGCTTGGTGGTGAAGAAAGGGTCGAAGACCCTGTAAATGTTTTTCTCGGAGATGCCCTCGCCTGTATCCTGGATCTCCACCAGCACGCTCTTGGACTCCCTGTGGAACGTGGTCTGGATCTTGAGGACCCTTTCCTCGGACTTCATGGCCTCGATCGCGTTCACGATCACATTGAGAAAGACCTGCTTCAATTGTCCGAAATCCCCCAGCACAAAGGGCACATCGCCATAGTTTTTCTCCACCACGACGTCGTTCATGATGAGCTTGTAATTGAGGAGAAAGAGGGTCTCATCCAACACCCGGTGGATGTCTATGGGCCGCAGATCTGGTTCCGAGCTCCTCGCAAAGTCGAGCAAATTCTTGACTATCTGGCCGCACCTCTCGGCCTCCCTTTCCATGGTGAGCAAGTACTGTCTGGTGCTCTCGAGCTGTCCCCCCTCCAGCCTTCCGCTTTCGATCCTTCTACGGATGAGCTTCAGGTAAGTGAGGATTCCAGCCAAGGGATTGCTGATCTCGTGAGCTACACTTGCAGCTAGCTGGCCCATGGAAGCGAACTTCTCCGACCTTATCATCTGGGCCTGGGCCCTTCTGATCTCCTCGTTCTGACGCTCGAGCTCCATCTTGCTCAGTTCCAGTTCCTTGGTTTTGGCCTCCAGTTGCTCGTGGTACCTCGTCAGGTCCTCGCTCATCTGTTCCAAGGCCCTAGCCAAGAGGCCGAGCTCCCCCCTCGAGGAGATGGCGACCTTCCTGGGGAATCTTCCCTGACCTATCTGCCTCACGGACTCAGTGAGCACGTGGATGGGTCTTATGGTGGTCCAATACACGATCATGGCAACGGACATGGCGCAAGCCATGGACACCAAAACTATCCTCAAGACTATTGAGAGCACGTTCTCCACGCTCTCATCCACAACTCCCAGGTCAACCCCAACATGGATGCTTCCCGCAATTTCCGATGAAAAAGGAACCGAGACATCGACAATCCTCTCTCCCTCTGCCTGGGAGACCGCAGTGGCGAAGGCCTCCAGGGCAACGCCTTTTGGACCAGCTGCTATCACCTCACCCCTTTCCCCCAGAACCGTTATGTATGCTATGCCGTGAATCTTTCCAAATTCCTCGAGGAGATGGTTGAGAATTGCGGGATCCCTGTAGAGGGTTCCTGCCTTGAGGCTCCTAGCTAATCCCTCTGCTATGCTCCGACCCCTCAGCTTGAGGTCCTCTCTCAATGAATCCAGATACTTGGTCCTGATTATGGCACCGGTTATGGTCCCGAAGACAATCAGGCTCAAAAGCACAAGGGCCCCGATCTCGTGCGCTATGCCGAACCTAAATGGCCATGAAAAGGCTCTGGTCCTCAGCCTATCCGCCTTGAGCATTCTCGTGGTCAATGGCCCTAGTACCCCTCTGTGGCAGGATGAACCCCGAAAAGGGATTCGCTATTTTCTCATTATCATACCCCAAATGAAGACCACCCAACAATTTTTCTCTTTCCACAATCCCCCCAGACTGGGGACCTCCTGGAGCTGGATCCAGAGTTGTCATCCCCCGACTCATCCCCCCAGTAGCTCAAAGAGCTCCTCCTCAAAGCCTTGGGATCGACTTCCCTCGACTGGCTCAAATCTCCCAGCCCTTTTTAGTTGGGGTAGAATTTCTCTCCTCTTCCGCAACACCCTTTCTTTTCGCCCTATCGAGTCTTCTCACAGAGTCCAGGAAAACCCTCAGGTCATCCACCTTGAGAAGGCCCAAGATGGCCACGTATATGGAGGCCCCACTCAACACGAGAGCGAGGAGCCCTGTGGCTTTTAGAAGGAATGGGATCCCGTCTTTCCAGCCCAAAAGACCAGGTCCAAAAAAACATATGGCCCCCATCACACATGAGGCCACAAGGATCTTCTCAAAATTCTTGAAGAGATCCCTCCAGGGAATCATCCCCAGCTTGCTTTTGATCCTGGCGAGGAGGATCGCGAGTTGGAAGGCTGCTGATCCCGAAAGGGCCAGGGCCAATCCAGCGTGGGAGAGGGGATCCATGAGGACCATGGCCAATAGCACATTGATCACCAGGGAGGATGTGGCAGCGACCATAGGGGTCTTGGTGTCCTGGAGGGCATAGAAAAAGGGGCCTATCACCCTTAGCTGGGCCACAAACCACAAGCCCACAGAATAACACAGCAGGGCCTGGGCGCTCAGTCTTGTCGCTTGAGGATCGAATTGTCCCCTCTGGAATACCACCTCCATGAGCTGTTCCCTGAGCACTATGAGCCCCACCGTGGCTGGGACCATTATCAGGGACACTTGTCTGAAAGCGAAGCTCAATGTTGCCTGGAGGTTTTTCATGTCCTTTCTGGCTGCATGAGCTGACATGGCGGGAAGGGCCACGGTTCCCACGGAAACCGCGAAAACCCCCAAGGGAAACTCCATGAGGCGATCCGCGTAGAAGAGATAGCTCAAGCTTCCCGATGGGAGCAAGGAGGCCAATATGGTTATCACCAACATATTGACCTGATATACGGTGGAGCCGAAAAGGGATGGCACGAGGAGCCTTCCCACCTTCTTCAAGTGGGGGTCTTTCAGGTCCAGACAAATCTTGGGCCTGAAGCCCCTCCTCCAAAGGGGAAGGGCTTGAATCGCTATCTGGGCTATCCCACCGAGCAAAACCCCCCATGCTATGCCCAGAACCGGCTTGTCCATGGTGAGCCCCGCGATGATCCCTGAGCATATCATCGCCACGTTCAATAGCACCGGAGCGAAAGCCGGGGCGGCGAAATGGCCCTGGGCGTTCAACATTCCCATTGCCATGGCTGCCACTGAGATGAGGAGGATGTAAGGGAACATCCACCTGGCCAAGGTGACCGTGAGGGAAAACTTCTCCTGATCCCCTAACCACCCTGGAGTCATGACCGCGACGATCTGCGGGGCCAGAAGGACCCCAGCTCCACTTACGGCCACAAGCAGGGGAACGAGGATACTGAGAACATTGGACCCGAGACGGAATGCCTCCTTTGGGCCCCGAGTGACATTGAGCTCCGTGAACACGGGGACAAAGGCGGTGCTGAGAGATCCTTCGGCAAATATCCTCCTCAAGAAGTTGGGAAGCCTGAATGCCGCGAAAAAGGCGTCCGCCTGGACAGATGTGCCTATGATCCACGCCAAAACCACATCCCTCATGAGACCAGTAACCCTGCTGCTCAAGGTCGCAGCGCCGACGACCATCACTGATCTGGTCATCCCAGTCTTGGCTTCGGGTGTGTTGGTCATTGACAGAGAGGCTCCTTTTTGCTAAAAAATCATAGTGAGCGATTATCGTGGAGGAGGATAAAGTGGCTAATCATCCCTCGGCCCTGAAGCGTATTAGGCAAAACAGGAAGCGTAGGCTGAGAAACAGAATGATGAAGAGCATGGTCAAAACCCATGTGAAGAAGCTCCTCTCGGCCGTAGAACAGAAGAAGGTGGAGGAAGCGAGGGAGCTCCTCAAGGTGACGACCTCCTTACTGCACAAGAGCGCTTCCAAAGGAGTTTACCACCCCAATAAGGCGGCAAGGCAAGTATCCAAGCTCGCGAG
>JAPWUY010000069.1 GCA_028275295.1 Thermodesulfobacteriota bacterium
GGTCGCGAGAGCAAGGACTTGAACTTCAAGCTCCACCTCCTGGAGAAGGCATTGGAGAGTGACGATTGCCATCGATCATCTCCAATGCAGTGATGGCCACCTTTTCGCTCGCCCTTCCGTCTCCGAGTTTTTCTTTTATCTTTCCCATGGCGGCCCTCATGCTCTCTCTTTTCTCTCGAGAGCCGAGAAGTTCCATAAGCCCTTGAGCGAGTCTTCCTGCCTGAAGGTCATTCTGGATGATCTCAGGGACGATCTTCTCGCCTGCAAGGATATTGACGAGGGAGATGTTCCTCACTCTTACCAAGCGCTTTGCCACCTGATAATTGAACCAGGATGTCCTGTATACCACAATCATTGGGACCTCGAAGAGGGCAGCCTCCAAACTCACAGTCCCCGATGCCACAGAGGCGACATCCGATGCCGCAAGGACGAACTGAGCCATGCCCGAACGGACCATGGCCCTAGGGCACCTCTCCCCGACCATGCTCCTGACCCAAGGTTCGTCGGCATTGGGAGAGAGAGCCACAACGGGCTTCACCTCCGGATAATGGTTCAGGACCAAATTTGCGGCATCCAGCATGACTGGGAGCATCCTCCTCACCTCCTGGATCCGACTTCCTGGGAAAAGCCCCAGAACACTTCCAGGTTCACTGAGACCCAGGACTCTTTTCGCCTCTTCCCTTTCCATCTTGAGGTCAGTCTCCTCCAGAAGGGGATGACCCACGAATTGGGCCTTCACTCCTCCTTTCCTGAAAAACTCCTCCTCGAAAGGCAGGATAACTGCCAGATGGTCAACCACTTTCGCCATCATGTTCACCCTCTTGGGCCTCCATGCCCAGGCTTGGGGTGCTATGTAGTAAAGGACCTTTATCCCCTTTCTCTTGAGGCTTTTCGCTAGCCGAAGATTGAAATCAGGAAAGTCCACGAGGATTGCTAAGCGAGGTGGGGTCTCACCCACCCGTTCGAGGAGCTTTCTTCTCGCGGAGAGAATGGCCCTGATCTTTCCCAGGACCTCGGAGATCCCCATGACAGTGACCTTGGAGATCTCCTCCAGGAGTTCCACCCCGGCCTCTCTCATGAAGGGCCCCCCCATGCCCCACAGTTGGACCTCTGGTCGCATCCGTCTCAGGGCCCTGGCCACCTCTGCTGCATGTCGGTCTCCCGAAGGCTCACCTGCGACCATCATGACCCCTTGGGCGGCTGACTCCCTCATCCTTCCTCTTCACAGGGTGCAAGGAGCCTCTTCAGCTCCTCTGGAAAATTTTTCTCCACGTTTTCCCTTATGGCCAAGGCTACCCTCAATGAGGAGAGTCCCGTTTCTCCGTCCACAACTGGTTTCTTTCCCTCGATGACAGCATCGAGGAATGACTTCACTTCCTCCAGGAGAGCATCCCCTTTTGGGACCTCGATGGTCTGCCCGATGATGCTTGGGAAGGCTTTCCCTCCTTCCTTTTTGACCCTCATGAACCATTGAATCTCCCCCTTGAGGCAATCGGCCGAGAGGTAGAGATCTGGCTGAAAGACCCTTATCTTTCTGAAACTTTTTGAGGAGACTCTGCTCGCTGTGAGATTAGCTACCTTTCCTTTGGGGAACTTTAGCCTCGCATTCACCATGTCGAAAGTGGAGGTCATTACCGGAACACCCACTGCTTCCAAATCCTCTGGTGGTCCCTGGAAAATGTCCATGACAAGATCGATGTCGTGAATCATTACATCGAGTATCACGTCCACGTCGCTTCCGCGGCCTGGGTAAGGGCTTATCCTCTCGCATTCTGCGAAGAGCGGCTCCGAAATTCTCTTCCTCAGCTCTCGGATCGTGCTATTGAACCTCTCCACATGACCCACCTGGAGCACCGTCCCTTTGGACCTGGACAGTTCCACGAGCTCCTCTCCCTCTTCAAGGGTAGCAGCGAGGGGCTTCTCCACCAGGACATGCACACCAGCTTCCATGAGCACCTTGGCCACCTGGTAGTGCTGGGTAGTGGGAACAGCGACAGTGGCTATGTCGACGATCCCCACTAGTTGCCCAGCATCTCTCAGGGGGCGAGCCCTCACCTCTGACGCCAATGACCGGGCGCGCTCTTCCTCTATATCCACAACTGCCACTAGCTCGACTTCCGGCAGTTGCGTGTACTTGAGGGCATGAAATCTACCAAGGTATCCAGCCCCTATGACAGCTGCTCTCACCCTATGGTTCATGACTCCTACGCCACCCCAGGAGGACCATTCCCCATCTGTCAATTGCGTCTTTCACTTCCGCAGGTTCCACGATGATCGTTCGGTGGGCCTCTAGGGCTAATACCGTGGCTCCATTCTCCCTCATGACGTTCACAGTCTTTGGGCCCACAACTGGAACATCGAATCGCATGTCTTGCCCCGGCTTGCTCCCCTTCACAACTACAGCCCCACTTCCCCCTAGGGCACCTCCCCTTCTTATGGCCTCATCAGTCCCCTCTATGGCCTCGACGGCCAATATAACCCCTTCCTTGACAACCACTGTCTGGCCTATGTCGAGGGATCCCACTCGGTCCAATACTCGGATTCCCAAGGTTATGTCAGCGCGCTCTCTCTCCCCAGGCGATCTCCTGGATAGGATTCCCTCTGGACAAAGCCACCTTGCCAACACTCGAGCGGAGCTCACCACCTTTATCCCTTCCTCCTCCAACTCCGAGGCCAAGGCCCCAAGAAGAGTGTCATCTCCCCTCGGCCCGAGTCTTTCGAGGAGCTTCAGGGCCCTCTCGTCCAGCCTCATGTTCTTGAGGACCTTCTTTTTGTCCACCCCTCCCAGAAACAGGGCGCAGCCGACCCCCCTCGATTTTATGAACCTAAGGAGTCTTTCCAGTTCTCCCACATGGATCCACTCTATGTCCTGGACTTCCTCTTCTAATCTCGGGTCTGTCTCGCCAAGATGGGCTATGGCTACGATCCTTTTCCCAGCCTTTTTCGCCTCCCTCGCGAAAACGAGAGGGAGGGGCCCATTTCCCGCAATCAGGGCAACTGAATCCATTTTCTCCAACTCATCCATCGGTTCCAATCTCCCCCACGGCATGGTTCAAGAAACGGAGTTTCCATGGCCAAGGAGTCTATCATGTTTCCGTCTTCTCGATCCTCCGTGTCTCGGCCCCCTAGAGGCTATCCCATCCTTTGCCCGTGAGAGGATTCCCGAGCCAAAAGCCCTCTCATCCTCAAAACCCATAGGAGGCGGTACCATGAGACCAATTTTTGTGACCCAAAGACAAGTCCTTTCTAGCCGGTACCTTTCCTCTCTGCCAATTTGATCCAGCCTTTCCAGGTTCGCAACTGCCCTTGCGGGTAGATGGCCTTTTTTCCTGGCCTTTCCCGAGGGGAATATACATTTTCGTCTCAGGCGTCTTGGGGCTTTCAAGATCCGATGGCTTTGAACATATAGACCACACCGTCATGGGCATGTCAACACCAACGTCCCAAGGGTCTCTCGTACAACTTGAGAAAAGGAGGCAGCCCACGAAGGGGTCCATCATTGAAAAGGGGGTCCCTTGCTCGTATCTGAGCTCTCGGGGTGTCTCGGGTAGAAAGAGGAGAATGGGAAAAAGAGAAAGACCAGATGGGCCTGCACTCAAAAGAAGGACTACGGGTCCTGGAGCGAAGGGAAGGGTTTCCCATGCCCCAAGAGGCACCTGCGAGGGAGGTTTTTATCGGAGGATGCGCTCTGCGCGTCCTGAGCAGTAAAGCCATAGGCGATCGGAGATCTTTGATTACTGGCAAGAGGTGGGGCCGGGGGCCAGTGACCTATCTGGGAGGTGCCCGGATCAACTCCAATGCCGTCCTTACGGGCGTGCGGAGCCCGCCCCTCCGCTGGGGGACTAGCCCAGCATGGATGGCCGTGCGGGGAAAACTCCGAAGATGACGCCGAGGGAGTCTTCTCGGAGGGGCGCGGTCTCCGCGCCCGCATAGCACGGCCGTACGCAAGCCGAGGCATAACACAATCATTGGGGGCAATCGAACGCCCGGGGGCCTAGCGGGGCGATCCCTCGCTCCAAGCGAAGCCTCATTTGCGGGCGTGCGGAGCCCGCCCCTCCGCTGGGAGGCTGACCCCAACGCGGCTTGGCTAGCGGGGAAAGGCCCCGGGAAGGCGCGAAGGCGGTTTTCTCGGAGGGACGCACTCCGTGCGTCCGCGTGGTATGGCCGTACGCATGCCAAGGCATTTCATTTCCACCCGATGATGAGGCTAAAGGCCCGTGGCCTCCCGGGCACACCCTTCGGTCAAGCCAATACCTTCCTTCCGGGCGTGCAGAGCCCGCCCCTCCGCGGGGGCTAGGCCAAGGACAGATGGCCTTGCGGGGAATATCCAGAGACGACGCGGAGGGCGATTTTCTCGGAGGGGCGCGGTCTCCGCGTCCGCACGGTACGGCCGTACGAATGCCGAGGCATTTCATTTCCACCCGATGATGAGGCCAAAGGCCCGTGGCCTCCCGGCCACACCCCTCGGTCAAGCCAATACCTTCCTCACGGGCGTGCGGAGCCCGCCCCTCCGCGGGGGTGGGCTATGCAAGCTAGAACGGCCTTGCGGAGGAAGGCCCGGGGATGGCGCGAAGGCGGTTTTCTCGGAGGGACGCACTCCGTGCGTCCGAAAATACGGGCCGGGAGCAAACCAGGGCATGTCACCGTCACGGACGGATTGGCGATAGGGTGGTGGCCAAAAAGGAGCAAGGTTTGGATTGGCGCGATGTCTTCCTTGCGGGCGTGCGGAGCCCGCCCCTCCGCGGGGGGCAAGCCCAGCATGGATGGCCCTGCGGGGGAAACTCCGAAGATGACGCCCGGGCAGTTTTTCCGGAGGGGTTTGCAGTCCGTATATTGTTCCTCGGCTTTTCCATTTTGGGGCCCAGGACTTAGGCTTCTCGTGCCTTAGAAGACCTATCTGCAAATTCCCCTTTTGGATCCCCGGACAAAATTCAGGAGGGTCTCTATCTCCTCGAAGTGCGAGAGTTGTTCCCTCACGCTCTCTACAGCCTGAGCGAGCACGAGATTGGATCTGAAGAGGATCCTATATGCCTTTCTCAGGGCCTGAATGGTCTCTTGGGGGAAACCGTGTCTTTTCAGCCCGACCACATTTAGACCGTAGAGCCTGGCCCTGTTTCCAGAAACCAAACTGTAAGGAGGCACATCCTGGGCCACCCCAGAGAAGCCTCCTATCATCGCATACGCGCCCACCCTCACATACTGATGTATTGCAACCAGTCCCCCGACAATGGCATAGTCCTGGATCTCTATGTGGCCCGCCAAAGTAGCGGCATTGGCCAGGATGACATGGTTTCCTATGTAGCAATCATGGGCCACATGGCAGTATGCCATGAAGAGATTGTCGGAACCGATTACCGTCTTACCCCCTCCCTGGCGCGTTCCCCTGTGGATTGTGCAGAATTCACGAAAAATGTTCCTGGGTCCTATGATCAGCTCCGTCTCTTCTCCCCGGTACTTGAGGTCCTGAGGATCTCCCCCTATCACCGCGAATGGATATATCCGGCATCCCTCCCCAATGGTCGTCCATCCTTCGACCCTCGCGTGGTCGCCCACTTTAGTTCCAGCCCCTATTTTCACGTTCTTGCCAACGAAGCTGTAAGCACCGACTTCGACATCGGCATCCAGCTGGGCCCCCTCTTCCACTATTGCGGTAGGATGTATCCTGGGCAATGTCTCTCCCCTCTGCTTCTTCAGGTCTCACTGGATCATGGCCAGGAGTTCCGCCTCTGCCACGAGATCCCCGTCCACTTTGGCCTCGCACCAGAACTTCCATACACTGCCCCTTCTGCGGAGGACCTTGGCCTCAATGACCAACTGATCCCCTGGTCTCACGACCTTTCTGAAGCGAACCTTGTCGAAGCCCATGAAGTACACATTCATTCCCGAATATTCTTGGGCATGGGAATGGAGAACCAGCACGCCTGCAGTCTGCCCCATGGCCTCGACCAGAAGCACCCCTGGCATAATGGGTCTTCCGGGGAAGTGGCCCTGGAAAAAGGGCTCATTTATGGTCACGTTCTTGAGGCACACGACCCTCACATCTGGATCCAGTTCCAGAACCCGATCCACGAAGAGGAAGGGATAGCTGTGGGGCAGCACCTTCATGATCTCTTCTATGGGTAAGATCTTAACTTCCGCTCGCTCCCTCTCCACTTTGCCTCTCCAGAGCCTCTAATCTTTTCTCCAAGCTTTTGAGCCTTCTCATCAATTCGGGCAGCCTCGGGAATGCCTGGGATGATTTGAGCCAGTTTCTGTGGGTTATGGCTGGGATGCCGCTCATTGTGGAACCTTCTGGCACATCCTGTGCCACTCCAGATTTGGAACCAACCGTTGCACCGTCGCCGATTTTCACGTGATTGGCAACCCCCACCTGTCCTGCCAATACCACCCCCTTCCCCAGCTTCACGCTCCCTGCCAAGCCCACCTGGCCTGCCAGAATCGAGTGTTCCCCTATCTCCACGTTGTGGCCCACTTGCACGAGGTTGTCTATCTTCACTCCCCTTCTCACCACGGTCTCGCCGAATGAAGCCCTATCTATCGCCACATTGGCCCCTATCTCGACATCGTCCTCTATCCTAACTCTTCCCAGTTGCGGAATCTTGACCCAAGAACTCCCATCCCTCGCATACCCGAAACCGTCGCTCCCTACGACTGTCCCGGCATGGACAATCACCTTCTTTCCCAAGATGCATCCTGGATACAAAACAACCCCCGGATGAAGGACGCAATCCTCGCCTATCTGGCACCCTTCGCCCACGAAGACCATGGGGAAGATAGTGACCCTGTCCCCAATTTGAGCTCCCTTCCCTATCCACACAAAGGGATATATGGTCACTTCCTTGCCCAATCTTGCCTCTGGGTGGATCCAGGCCTCCGGGGACACACCTGGTGCTCTCTTTGGGGGGGGATTGAGGAAGGAGGCAACCTTCGCGTATGCCAGGTAAACGTGGGGAACGACCACTTTGGCCATTTCCCCACCCAGGCCCTCGTGGGGTACCATCACAGCCGAGGCCTTGGTCTGAGCGAGCCTTTTCTCGTGCTTCGGACTCACTATGAACGTTATGTCCTTGGGCCCCGCAAGCTCAGGTGACGATATCCCCTCTATCTCCAGATGGGGGTCTCCCACCACCTTTCCGTCAACTAGCCTCGCTACCTCTGATAGGGTCAGCTTCACTTTCCCTTCCTCGTCCCTGTGGTCCCGGAAGAGTCGTACTGTTTGAGGACCTTGTCGGTGATATCGATGGAATCAGAGACGTAGAGGGTAGCATCCTTGTCGATGATCATGGTGTAGCCTTCTTGCTGGCCTATTTTCTGCACTATCTCAGCGAGCTCCTTGAACATGAGCATCTGGAGCTTTTTCCCCTCCATGAGGACTTCCTGCCTGAAGGACTCTGAGAGGTTCTGGAATTCGAGCTCCTTCTGGCGAAGCTCCTGTTCCTTGTCCAACCTGGCCTTGTCGCTCAGGGTCATGGCCTTTTGCTGGAAGTCCTGGCGCATCCTCACAAGCTCTTCTTGCTTCGCGCTGAGAATCTTCTCCTTCTCCTTTCTCAGCTGCTGGACCCTCTCCCTCAGTTCTTTACCTTTTGTAGACTGCTCTATGATCTTCTGAAGATCGATATAGCCGATCTTCACGGGCTGGCTGCACCAGGCGTTCCCACAAAAGGTTCCCACAAGAAAGACAACAAACCCAAAGCCCAAAAGCCATCTCCTCATCCCTCGACCTCCCTCTTATTACCGGCAGGATCTCGCCCGAACTCTCAGGCTCTGAAGCCGGCTTTGTTTGCTATTTCCATCAGAAAGACCCACCCATTCCAAAAGCCCACTCTATCCTCTTTTCGTCCGCCTCGGGCCTGAGATTGTAACCCACCTCCACCCTCAGAGGACCGAATGGTGAGTACCATCTCAGACCTGCTCCTGCAGTGTGTCTGAAGCTCCCTATGTCCACAAGGCCGCTTTCCTTTGTGAG
>JAPWUY010000070.1 GCA_028275295.1 Thermodesulfobacteriota bacterium
CAGTTCCTTCTCAGAGGGGAGGATGGACCCTGGCCTGTAAGCCTGATTGAGTATCCTTCCCCTCAGGGTTTCGGCCACCCGAAAATACAGGGGAATTGTGGTTTCTCGACTCACTTGTCCCCTCCTGGTGGCTTTCTTATATAGGTATACTTTTATGATGTCAACCCTCCACCCATGGCGAGATTCTCCGGCTGGGTCGTGGGGGATGTTGACAGGGGAGGGCTCCTCTGGTACCCTCAGAATTGTTCCATGATCTCAAGGAGAGAGCCCGGGTTGGTGGCCTTTTTGGAAGAAGGGGTCCGCAACAAGATCGTCCCTCTTTCGAGTGTGCCTTTCCCCCTCGACGTTTCCGTTATTTCCCCGGCGTCGGGCCGGCGCCGACGCCGGGGGAAAAAGCCCAAGCCGGACTCGCCCCTCGTTGACCATTTCCTCTTACCACCTGGTGACCGTTCCTTTATCCTCTCAAACCATTCGAGGCTTCGGAAAAGCAGTTTCCAGCTTTTTTCCCAAAGCTCACCCGAACCCCAAGGAGGACAGTCATGTTCAGCCCGAAGACCATCGAGCAAGTGCGGGAGATGCAGGAGACCTGGCTCAGGCGCTTGGAGGACCACAGGTGCGCCCATGGGGAACGAATGGAGAGGTTCACCACTGTCTCGGGACAGGAAATAAAGCCCCTTTACACTCCACTGGACATAAGCCACCACGATTTTCTCGAGAAGATAGGCTTCCCAGGGGAGTACCCTTACACCAGAGGCATTCAACCCAACATGTACAGGGGCAGGCTCTGGACCATGAGAATGTTCGCTGGAATGGGGACAGCCGAGGAGACCAACGAGAGATTCCGCTACCTCCTCTCCCAGGGGCAGACCGGGCTCAGCGTGGCCTTCGACATGCCCACTCTGATGGGCAGGGACTCGGACGACCCTCTGAGCCGCGGGGAGGTGGGCAAGTGTGGGGTGGCCGTGGATACCCTCGCGGACATGGAGATCATCTTCAAGGACATACCCCTGGACAAGGTCACGACCTCCATGACCATAAATCCCCCTGCCTCGATCCTCTTGGCCATGTACATTGCCGTTGCCGAGAAGCAGGGGGTGAGAAAGGATCAGATAGGGGGCACCATCCAAAATGACATGCTCAAGGAGTTCATAGCCCAGAAGACCTTCATGCTCCCCCTCAGGCCTTCCATGCGAATAATCGTGGACACTGTTGAATATTGCACCAGGGAGGTGCCCCGATGGAACACCATAAGCATATCCGGATACCACATCCGGGAGGCAGGGGCCACTGCTGTTCAGGAGCTAGCCTTCACCCTGGCCGATGGGATCGGATACGTGGAGGCATGTCTGGAAAGGGGACTCAAGGTGGATGAATTCGCCCCCAGGTTCTCCTTCTTCTTCGACTCCCACATAGATTTCTTCGAGGAGATAGCCAAATTTCGGGCAGCCAGGAGGATGTGGGCCAAGATAATGAGGGAGCGCTTCGGTGCCAAGGACCCCAGATCCTGGATGCTGAGATTCCATACCCAGACGGCTGGATGTTCCCTCACAGCCCAGCAGCCTTACAACAATGTGATACGCACTACCCTGGAAGCCCTGGCAGCAGTTCTAGGGGGCACCCAATCCCTCCACACAAATTCCCTGGATGAGGTCTTGGCCCTCCCGAGTCAGGAGGCCGTCACCATAGCCCTCAGGACCCAACAGATAATAGCGGAGGAATCCGGGGTGACCAATACCATAGACCCCCTTGCCGGGTCCTACTTCGTCGAGGCATTGACGGACGAGATGGAGGCCAAGGCCTGGGAATACATTCACAAGATAGACGAGCTAGGAGGGATAGTGAGGGCAATAGAGTTGGGCTATCCCCAGAAGGAGATCGCTGAGGCCGCTTACACTTATCAGAGGGAGGTGGATTCGGGAAAGAGGGTCATTGTGGGAGTCAATAAGTACGTGACGGATGAGGAGATTCCCGTAGAGATCCTGAAGATAGACGAGGCGAGAGAGCAAGCCCAGATCCGCAGATTGAGGGAGATCAAGAAGACCAGGGACAACTCCAAGGTGAGAAAGTGCCTCGATGAGCTCAGAAGGGCATCCGAGGAAAACCGCAATCTCCTCCCCTACATCCTGGATGCGGTCAAGTCCTATGCCACTCTCCAGGAGATATGCGATGTGTGGAGGCAGGTCTTCGGTGAATACAGGGACCCGGGCTATTTCTGAAAAGGGGAGCGGGGGATCACAGGGCACAGAAGTTCTCGTAGGATTGGGGGGCAGAGCATGTCGCAGGAGAGAAAGCTGAGGATCATGGTGGCCAAGCCTGGCCTGGACGGCCACGACAGGGGAGCCAAGGTCATTGCCAGGGGGTTCAGGGATGCCGGGTTCGAGGTCATATACACGGGCCTTCACCAGACGCCCGAACAGATAGTCAATGCAGCGATTCAGGAGGATGTGGATGCCATAGGCCTGAGCTCTCTGGCCGGTGCACACAACCGACACTTCCTCGAGGTGCTCCAGCTCCTCAAAGAGAGGGGAGCAGAGGACATTGCGGTCTTCGGGGGGGGGATCATCCCCGAGGAAGACATAGTCAAGTTGAAGCAGGCGGGCGTCAAGGAGATCTTCACACCCGGGACGCCCGTTGAGGTGGCAGTCAACTGGGTGAGGGAGAACATAAAGCCGAGGGGCAGAAGGTGAATTGCCTCCCCACGAAGGGGCTTGAGGCCTCGGGCAAACCGACCGCACGGGAGAGAGAGCCATGGCGCTATGCTTCGAGCTAACAGAGGAACAGAATCTCATACGCCAAGCTGTGAGGGAGTTCGCGGAGAAGGAGATAGCCCCAGTTGCGCGGGAACTGGACGAGAAGGAGGAGTTCTCAGTGGAGCTCACAAGGAAGATGGCGGATATGGGTCTTCTAGGCTGCTTCGTCTCGGAGAAGTACGGGGGATCCAACATCGGCTACATATCTTACATCATAGCGGTCGAGGAACTGGCCAGAGTCGACGGTTCCCAAGCAGCCACTATAGCCGCTGGGAACTCCTTGGGAATAGGGCCCATCTACTATTACGGGAACGAGGAGCAAAAGCAGACATGGCTTCCCAGGCTCTGCAGGGGAGAGATCCTCGCGGCCTTCGGTCTCACGGAGCCCAACGCAGGCTCCGATGCCGGAAGCTCCCAGACCAGGGCTGAACTTGTGGGAGACCACTGGATCATAAACGGAAGCAAGATCTTCATAACCAATTCGGCGTGCGGGCTCACAGGGGTCATAGTTGTCCAAGCTGTCACGGGGACGAGGCCCGATGGGAAGAGGGAGTTGAGTTGTATCCTCGTGCCCGCTGATGCCGAGGGCTTCAAGGCAATTCCCATGAAGGGAAAGATGATGTGGAGGGCCTCCAACACAGGCCAGCTCTTCTTCGAGGACTGCAAGGTGCCAGCTGAGAACCTCCTCGGGAAAAGGGGAGATGGATTCCACCAGATGCTCGCCACCCTCGATGGGGGAAGGCTCAGCATAGCGGCAATGGGCCTCGGAGGGGCTCAGGGCGCATTCGAGATGGCCCTCAAATATGCCAACACGAGGGTGCAGTTCGGAAGGACCATAGGGTCTTTCCAGGCCATCGCCTTCAAACTCGCGGACATGGCAACGGAGATAGAGTGCGCGAGGAACCTCCTTTACAAGGCATGCTGGCTGAGGGAGAATAATAAGCCATTCGCCAAAGAGGCCGCCATGGCAAAGCTCTATTGTTCGGAGGTGATGGGCAGAGTGGTCAACCAGGCTGTCCAGATCCATGGGGGCTATGGCCTCATGAAGGAGTACAACATAGAGAGGTTTTACAGGGACCAGAAACTCCTCGAGATAGGAGAGGGCACATCCGAGATTCAGCGGATAGTCATAGCGAGGAACATAGGCGTTTTGGGAAGGGCCATGTGAAGGGCCAAAGGGGGTACGGATGGAAAAGAAGACCAAGCCCAAAAGCCCCAAGAGGGCTCGCACCCCAGAGGGTCACGATTACCTGACGGATCCATCCATTGTGAGCTCGGCACCCAAGAAGGAGCCTTCCCCCAAGACACTGGGCCAGAGGGTTGCGGCCATAAGGAAGGAGAAGGGCCTATCCTTGGAAGACTTGGCCAGCAGAACAGGAATCGATGTCCAGACCCTCTCCCGCATAGAGAAGAATCAGTACACCCCTCCCCTGGGCGAGCTCATAAGGCTGGGAAAGGCCCTGGAGACAAAAATGGGGGTCTTCATAGCTCCCTCTCCACCATCTCCTTACACGGTGGTGAGGGCTCACGAGAGGAAGAAGGTGGCGAGATTCGCCTCTGGAACCAAGAAGAGACACGGATACGAATACGAATCCCTGGCCGCAGAAAAGGGCGACAGGGCCATGGAGCCCTTCCTCGTAACCCTCCACCCCACGGATGTCCTCGAGATGTCAACCCACGACGGACAGGAGTTCATCTACGTCCTGGAGGGATCCATGGAAGCCAGAATAGGGGACAAGGTGGAGATCCTGGAGGCGGGAGACGCCATCTACTACGATTCCACTGAGCCCCATCTGGTGAGGTGTCATGGAGAGGGCCCCACGAAAATCCTAGCCGTCCTGTACACGGAATCGAGATGAGAGAATCGCAACTTGCCGAAGCAGTGATAAGGGGAGAAGTTCGAGCTGCAGCTCGCCTCATGAGGGACATCGATGACGAGATTTCCTCTGCCAGAGAGGAGCTCAAGGCCCTGTTTCCCTATACGGGCAGAGCCCATATAGTGGGCATAACTGGATCCCCAGGCACTGGAAAATCCACCCTCGTGGACCACATCATCCAGTCCTACAGGCAGAGGAAGAGGACTGTGGGGGTAGTGGCAGTGGACCCCACCAGTCCCTTCACAGGTGGGGCCATTTTGGGGGACAGGGTCCGCATGCAGCGCCACAGCACGGACGAGGGTGTCTTCATAAGGAGCCTAGCCACGAGGGGACACTTGGGAGGTCTTTCCCGCTCCACCCACGATATAGTGGATGTCCTCGACGCCATGGGGAAGGATGTGGTTCTGGTGGAGACCGTGGGGGTGGGTCAGGACGAGGTGGAAATTGTGCGTCTTGCCCACACCAATGTGGTGGTGCTGATTCCAGGAATGGGCGACGAGATCCAGGCCATAAAGGCGGGAATTTTGGAGGTGGGGGACATCTTCGTTGTAAACAAGGCCGACAGGGAAGGGGCTGACAAGACTGTGCGTGAACTCGAGATAATGCTCGAGATGAACAACTATGGCCCAGACGATTGGAGGCCAGTCGTCCTCAAGACAGAGGCGATACACCACAAGGGAGTGGAGGAGCTCGTAGATCAGATAGAGAGGCACAGGGAGTTTTTGGGCAAGAGGCTGTGGGAGGAGAAACAGAGGGCTCGAGTCCACGGGAAGTTCATGGAGACCCTGAGAGACCTCCTCTATGAGGAGGCGATAAAGAGGCTAAGGGAAAACGGGCTCTGGGAAAAACTGATGCGGAGCTTGGGCGAGAGGAGCTTGGATCCTTATTCGGCTGCAGAGGAGGCCATGGCACATGTTCTCAGGCCCGACTGAGGTGGCGATCACTTGCTGCGGGGCACGGAGATGGGAGGGGGGATGAGAGAAGTTGTCATAGTGAGCGCGTGTAGGACTGCAATAGGGGCCTTTCAGGGGACACTGAGCCCCCTCGGGGCAACGGAGCTCGGTGCTGTTGTGATAAAGGAGGCCATAAAGAGGGCCAATCTGGAGCCCTCGGATGTGGACGAGGTGATCATGGGGCAGGTCCTCCCCCATGGTTATGGGCAGAACCCCGCAAGGCAGGCTTCCATCAAGGCCGGGCTTCCTTGGGAGGTGGGCTGCACCACTGTAAACAAGGTTTGCGGTTCCGGGCTCAAGGCGGTGATGATGGGAGCTCAAGCCATAAGGTGCGGGGATGCTGACATAGTGGTTGCAGGTGGCATGGAGAGCATGAGCAGGGCCCCTTACATGCTGGACAGGGCAAGAAGTGGCTACAGGATGGGCCATGGAAAAGTATACGATGCGATGATCCACGATGGTCTTTGGGACCACATCAACGACTTCCACATGGGGATAAGCAACGACCTCTGTTCCGTGAAATACGGTGTGAGCCGCGAGGACCAAGACAGGTACGCCGTGGAATCTTACCGAAGGGCATGCGAGGCCATATCCCAGGGTAGGTTCAGGGAACAGATAGTGCCCGTCGAGGTCCAGAAGCCCAAGGGGCCAAAGGTCCTCTTCGACACTGACGAATGTCCTAGGCCCACTGATTACGAGACGTTGGCGAAAATGAAGCCGGCTTTCCAGGAGAACGGGTTTGCGACAGCCGGCAACTCCTCCATTATTAGTGATGGAGCCGCAGCAGTCGTTCTCATGGCAGAGGAAGTGGCCCGAGAGAGGGGAATCCCAGCCATGGTCAGGGTCGGGCCCCAGGGCTCTGCAGGCCTGGACATGAAATACGTGCTCGTGGCCCCCATCCTTTCCATTCCCAAGGTGGCGGCCAAGGCAGGAGTCAAACCCACTGACATAGACCTCCACGAGATAAACGAGGCATTCTCGGGCTCCACCGTGGCTGTTCTGAGGGAGCTGGGCCTCGACCCCCATAAGGTGAACATCTATGGAGGAGCTGTTGCCCTGGGCCATCCCATTGGAGCTAGCGGGGCCAGGATACTTGTGACCCTCATATACGCCATGAGAGACAAGGGGGCCAGGACCGGAATGGCCACCCTCTGCCTCGGGGGTGGAGAGGCTGTCTCTCTTTTCGTGGAAAGGGTCTCCTGAAGGTGAAAGGGCCAATTCCTGGATAAGGGGAGGTAGGAGATGACGGAGGTAGTGATAGTCAGCGCTTGCAGGACAGCTATCGGGAGTTTCGGGGGGACCCTCAGGGACATCCCGGCATCCAAGTTGGGCGCTATCGCCATAAAGGAAGCGGTGAAGAGGGCCAATCTCGAGCCTGGGGAGGTGGAAGAGGTCATAATGGGGAACGTGCTCCAGGCAGGCCAAGGCCAGAATCCCGCGAGGCAGGCTGCCATGGCAGCCGGGATTCCCCAGGAAGTGCCCTCCTTCACAGTGAACAAGGTGTGCGCCTCGGGCCTCAAGGCCGTGATCCTGGCAGCCCAGGCCATAGCTTTGGGGGATTGCAGGATCGTGGTGGCGGGCGGGATGGAGAACATGAGCCTGGCCCCCTATGCTGTCCCAAAAGCGAGGTGGGGCGAGAGGATGGGCCACGATCAATTCGTGGATCTCATGATTCATGATGGCCTGTGGGAGATATTCTACGGGTATCACATGGGGGTTACGGCCGAGAACGTGGCGAAGCGCTACAACATAACCAGGGAAGAACAGGACCGCTTCGGCCTAGCGAGCCAGGAGAAGGCTTGGGCTGCAATAAGGGGGGGAAAGTTCAAGGAGGAGATAGTCCCAGTCGAGGTTCCCCAGAAAAAAGGGCCACCGGTTCTATTCGAGGTGGATGAGCACCCCCGGGAGACCTCGATGGAGAAGTTGGCAGCCCTGAAACCAGCTTTCCTTCCCGATGGGACGGTGACAGCGGGAAATGCCTCGGGCATAAATGATAGCGCAGCTGCCTTGGTGCTCATGTCGCATCAGGAGGCCAAGGCAAGGGGCCTCGCTCCCATGGCCAGGATTCGATCCTGGGCCTCTGCTGGTGTCGATCCCGCTTACATGGGCACAGGTCCCATCCCGGCGACGAGGAGGGCTCTGGAAAAGGCTGGACTCACTATCCAGGACCTGGATCTCGTGGAACTGAACGAGGCCTTCGCTGCCCAGTCGCTCGCGTGCATAAGGGAACTGGGACTCGACATGGAGAAGGTCAACCCCAATGGGGGGGCCATTGCCCTGGGCCATCCCATAGGGGCGAGCGGGGCGAGGATTCTGGTGACCCTGCTTTACGAGATGAAAAGGCGGG